>SLAN01000183.1 GCA_007126865.1 Spirochaetales bacterium
CCTCGGGGCTTCTCGTAGATTCTACCCTCGGAGAAGGCGGACATTCAGCGCTGCTTCTGTCCGACAATCCTTCCTTACGCGTTATCGGGGTCGATGTCGACCCCGTTATGCTCGAACGGGCGCGGGTCCTTCTCGGCGATTACGCCGGGAGAGTCGAGTTCATCCATCGATGGTTTGACGACTTCTGGGCGGATTACACCGGACCCGCGCCCGACCGCATCCTGTTTGACCTCGGCATCAGTACATTCCATTTCGAAGGGTCGGGCCGTGGCTTTTCGTTCTCCGGAGAAGAGCCGCTCGATATGCGGCTTTCGGAAGAAGGAAAGAGCGCCGCGCAGCTGCTGCAAACCGAAAGCGAAAGCGAGCTCGCCGACATGATCTTCGAGCTCGGCGGGGAGCGTTACAGCCGGCGCATCGCGCGCGCGATCTGTGCGGCACGCAATGCCGCGCCGATCGAAACAAGCGGCGAGCTTGCCGAGATCGTGCGGCGGGCGGTACCCCCGGCGGCGAGACGCGGACGGCTCCATCCGGCGACGAGAACGTTTCAAGCGTTGCGGATCGCAGTGAACTCGGAGCTCGACCGCATATCGCGAGCTCTGACAAACGCGTTGCTGCGGCTTTCACCCGACGGCGGACGGCTCGCGGTTATTTCGTTCCACAGCCTCGAGGACAGAATAGTAAAATGGACCTTTCGTGGCGCCGCCGGCATGCACGTTCCGCACGATCAGGAGGTCGAAGGCTCCACGTCTCGGTGGAACGCGCCGAAATTCGAAACAGGGGCTCTGTCCCGGGAGAGTGTGCAATACCGAGTGCTTACGAAGAAGCCGGTTGTCCCGGATGAGTCTGAAAAACGCGAGAATGCACCGTCTCGCAGCGCGAAATTCCGCGTAATCGAGAAGAACAGGAAGTCGAACGGAGAATGAAGCGAAACGACATCATACTCGGAGTGCTGATTGCCGCAATCCCTGCTCTGCTTTTTCTCAACACGTGGCAGGCGTATCGTTTCGACCGACTCGAGCGTGCGATCGAGCGTGCTTCCGCGCGGCAGATCGAGCTCTTCGAACGAAATAAGCGTCACCTCGCCGGAATCGCCGCCCTCCGCTCGCCGAGTCGAATTGAGCCACTCGCCAGGAATGAACTCGAGCTCGAACAGACTTTCGGGGGCCCGCGTGTTGAGCTGATACCGAATGCACGGAGGGAGGATTGATCTTGACCGATTCGCGATTCACGCAGGCGCTCTCCCGCTTCGGCGCGACCCTCGTGGACGAGCTCGGTCCGGCTGACGTCACGGCGTTTACTTCGGCGTCGATCGACTCACGTGCGGTTACCGCCGGCGACCTCTTTGTTGCGTTACCGGGGCGAAAGGTGGACGGGCACGACTATCTCTCTGCCGCGGTGGAAAACGGTGCTCGTGGACTGTTGATTTCATCGGCACGATACGGCGAGCCGGAGATAGGCTCCGTAGCAACGCGAGCCGCCGAGGTGGCCCGAGTGCTCGTAGTCGATGACGTCCTCTCCGCGTTTCAGTCGCTCGCCGCCGATTACCTGGATAGACGTACGTCGGCGGTTCGCATCGGTATTACGGGCAGTAACGGGAAGACATCGACGAAGGAGATGCTTGCCTCGATTCTCGAACGATCTGCTGCAACCTTCCGCTCTCACGGCAATCTCAACTCCGAAATCGGCGTTCCTCTTTCGGCGTTTGCTGTTTCGCCCGACGATCGATATGCGGTTTTCGAGTTGGCAATGGACCACCCGGGGGAGATGGAGCGGCTTGCCGCGATAGTGCGGCCGACGCACGCGGTGATCACAAATATCGCGGATGCCCATACCGAGTTCGTCGGCGGTCGCGAAGGGGTGGCCCGGGAGAAACGCGAAATCTTCTCGCAGCTCGATTCCACCGGACATGCCCATATCCCCGCCGACGATGAGTTTCGCGATCTGCTCGCCGAGCCGGTGCTTCCGCCGGGAGCGCGCTGCACCGTGCACTATTTCGGTGCGAGTGCCGGCGGGCACTTCGAGGCGTACACTCCGCGCGGCGCGGAGGGGGGAACGCTGCGCTATCGTGGACGAGAGATCCGGATCGGCTTGCCGGGTGCGTTCGTCGCTCAGAATGCACTCGCAGCGATCAGCGTAGCCGAAGCACTCGGAGTCGATCTCGACGACATCGTCGCCGGTCTGGAAGCGGTCCGGCCGCTGTTCGGGCGCGGGCGTCTCTACCGTGGACGGATCACCGTTTTCAGCGATTGCTACAACGCAAATCCTCAGTCAATGAACGCTGCAATCGAGACTGCGCTCGCTTCGCTTGCAGGCGATCAAAGGCTCGTGCTCATTCTCGGCTCAATGAAGGAGTTGGCCCGAGCCGATGAGGAGCATTATGCCCTCGGGGTCCGTCTCGCGGAGCTCGCCGAGCAACTTTCGCGTCAGCCGGCGGCGATCCTTGTCGGGCCGGAGATGCGGAGTGCGATCGCGGCCGCCCGCGGCGAAGGGTTTCGCGGCGAGGTGTCGTGGTACCCGGACGTCCAGTCCGCCGCGGCGGCTGTGAGTGCACTCGTGCGATCGGGGGATTTCGTTCTGGTGAAAGGCAGCCGTTCACTCGAGCTCGAACGGTTACTGCCGCTGCTCGATGTACACGGGGAGGGCGACGCTCATGTCTCATAGCTTCTCCGCGGAACGCGTGGATGTCGATCGCGGTTACGATCGAATCCTGCTTACCGCCATGATGCTTCTCCTCGGTGTCGGGCTTGCGGTCCTCTTCTCGAGCTCCTTCTTTCGTTCGGAGCTGCTTTTTGCCGATCCGTTCCGTTTCTTGACCGGCCAACTGCTGTGGGTTGTCGTCGGCTGTGTTGTTGCAGCGCTCGTCTCGACGATTTCGCTGGAGCGCGTCCAGAGGTTTATCCCGCACTTGCTCGGTCTCTCACTCGTCCTGATGATATTCACCTTCGTGCCGGGTATCGGCACGTCGATTCATGGCGCCCGGCGCTGGATTTTCCTGTTCGGGAGAAGCTTTCAGCCGAGCGAGCTCGTCAAGGTCGTGCTCGTTTTCTATCTCGCGTACCTGCTCGCTCGCAAGCACGAGATCATGGACGATCCGGTGAACGCGCTTCTTCCGCCATTTCTCGTTCTGTCGCTCTTCTCGGCGCTCGTCTATCTGCAGAACGACTTCTCGACCGCAGTGTTCGTCATGTTGCTCGGCCTGGTGATGTTCTTCGTCGCAGGAGCACCGATCCGGTACTTTCTCGGACTGCTTATGACCGTCGGACCGCTCGGCCTCATATTGCTGCTCAGCAGGGAACACCGGGTTAACCGGTTACTCGCCTACATAGAGCCGGCGTTCGATCCGGCCGGATCCGGATATCAGATTCTGGCGGCCGAACGGGCGCTCATCTCCGGCGGGCTTTGGGGACAGGGAATCGGAATGGGTACGCAGAAGTTCGGCTCGCTGCCGGAGGTTCACTCCGACTTCATCTTCGCAGTCGTTGCCGAAGAGCTCGGATTCGTCGGCGTCCTCGCGGTGATCAGCCTCTTCGCAATATTCGCATGGCGCGGATACGTAATTGCGGCGAACGCCGGCGATCGATTCAGGAGCTATCTCGCCTTCGGACTGACTACCCTGATTCTCGGTCGGGCGCTTCTGAATATTGCCGTCGTAGGCGGTGCGGTCCCCGCTACCGGCCTTCCGCTTCCGTTTTTCAGCTCGGGCGGGTCTGCGATGCTTATGACGCTGGTCGCTTGCGGGCTTCTGATGAACGTGTCACGTCACAATCCGGACGGAGCGGGCGAGTATGGATAGCAAGTCGATGTGGCACGGAGCGCGCAACTTTCGTTCGGCCGGATCGGTCGGCTCCTCCCACGTTCGCGGCGGCCCGGGTGTGGCGAAACAGAGCTTTGGTAGCGGGCGACGAAACGGCGACGAGGGTTCCACCGGTTCGCTCCGCATGCGTATCGCCCGCCGGGCGATAGTCGGCTCGGTTCTCACGCTGATAGCGGTCGTTTCCGGTGAGCTCGTCTTTCAGACGCTGCTTGCACCCAATCTCGCAATCACGACGGTGCGCGTCACCGGCGACGATATCATCGACCACCGGGAGCTTTCCGACATTGCCGGGCTTGATTCGCGGCTGCTGTACTTCCACGTTGATCCCGATGCGATTGCCGCACGACTGGAGACGGTTCCGGAAGTTCGACGAGTCGAGGTCACGCGTCACTTCCCGGATACGCTGCGAATTTCGGTAGAGGGGCGAACGGCCCTCGCGGTCACGTCATTACGCGTCAACGGCGAACCGGTCCCCGCTGTCATCGATGAGGAAGGAGTGGTCTTTCGAACCGGATTGAGAGCAAGCGAGCGAGACATGCCGGTAATCTCGGGCATTCAACTCGAGGCGTTCGCACCCGGAGATACGTTGCCGGATGAGCTCACCGTTCTGTTCGAGGACCTGCGGCGTCTTCGTCTCGACGAGCCGTCGCTCTATGCGATGATCAGCGAGCTCCGGGTCGTTCGCCGCGGAGGTCGATACGAGACCGTGCTCTATCCGGTGCATGTACCGGTACCGATTCGCATGCCGGGGCGGGCAGAGGCCGAGCGGTACCGGGCGGCACTTCAGGGAATCGAGGCTCTCCGCAGTCGCGGCGATCTCGATGCGGTTCAAGAGATGGATTTGCGCGGCGGCGACGTGGTATATACCATGCGCGCGGAGGGGTGAGGCATCGTGGCATCCGACCAGACGATCGTGGGACTGGACATTGGTACAAGCAAGGTCTGTGCAACGATCGCCGAGATCAATGACTCCGGTGACCTCGAAGTGCTCGGTGTCGGCCGAAGCGCCTCCTCGGGGCTACGGCGCGGAGTAGTGATTAACATAGAAGCGACGCTGCAGAGTGTGGCGAGTGCGGTTGAGGCGGCCGAGCAGATGGCCGGACGCGAGGTGCACGGCGTTATCACCGGAATAGCCGGCGGCCACATCGAAGGAATGAACTCTCGAGGCGTCGTAGCGGTAACGGGTCGGGGTCGAGAGATCACCCAGGTGGATGTCGATCGCGTCATCGATGCCGCACGAGCGGTGGTTATTCCCATGGACCGCGAAATCCTGCACGTGATTCCGCAGGAGTACGTTGTCGACGATCAAGGTGGGATACGAAACCCCATCGATATGATCGGCGTCCGGCTGGAAGCGGAGGTGCACATAATCACCGGCAGCGTCACGAGCGCGCAGAACCTGGTGAAATGCGTGAACCGTGCCGGGTTCAAGGTCGACCAGATCGTGCTCGACGGACTCGCTTCGGCGAATGCGGTACTGACCGCCGACGAAAAGGAGATGGGAGTGCTCCTGCTCGATCTCGGCGGCGGCACCACGGACATCCTCGTGTACCGCGAAGGAGCTCCCTACTATACCAGCGTTATCGGACTCGGTGGGTCGCAGGTTACCAGCGATATATCCATTATGCTGAAGACCCCCATGGAGAGCGCCGAGCGGATCAAGTGCGAGGCAGGCTGCTGCTATGTCGATCTCGTCGACAGCGACGAACCGGTGGTTATCCCGGGCGTCGGCGGGCGCCCGCCGCTTTCGATCCAGAGACGCGGGCTTGCCGTAATTATCCAGCCGCGTGTTGAAGAGATCTACCGTATGGTACGCGAGAAACTGGAAAAGAAAGGTTACCTCGGCAGTATCGGCGGAGGGGTCGTACTCACCGGCGGCGGCGCTCTATTGCCCGGCGCGGTCGATCTGGCGCAGGAGGTATTCGGCACGGCGGCCCGGGTCGGTCGGCCGACCTCTGTCACCGGTCTGGTAGAGGAGTTTCAGCGACCGGATATGGCGACCGCGGTCGGACTCGTGCAGTTCGCTGCCGAGGACATGGACCGATCGCTGTTTGAGAAATCGGTGCCCGATCGCGACGGCGCTCTGCAGGCGCTGCGACGATGGGTAAGGAATTTTTTCGAGTAGATGGTATGAGATGAGGTGAACGCGGCCGGCGGCGCACCGTTCCGCCGGCAGCCGCGAGAGATGACGAAACTCGGCCTTTGGGAGGGGCATATGAAGTTCGAGATACTGGAAGATGGGTCGGGATTCGATCCCGGAGTCGGAAGCCCGACGATCATCAAGGTTATAGGCGTCGGAGGCGGTGGCTCGAATGCCGTGAACCGGATGATCGCTACCGGCTTGCGCAACGTCGAATTCGTTGCCGTGAACACCGATCTGCAGGCGCTGCAGCGCGCGCACGCGGAGATCCGAATGCCGCTCGGCAGCAAATTGACCGGTGGCCTCGGCGCCGGCGGCGACCCGGAAATCGGCGAGAAGGCCGCGCAGGAGGACCGCGAGGAGATCAAGGAGCTGATACAGGGCGCGGATATGGTGTTCGTGACCGCCGGTATGGGCGGAGGCACGGGGACCGGAGCGGCGCCGATTATCGCTCAAATCGCGCGGGAGCTGAACATCCTCACCGTTGCAGTGGTAACCCGCCCGTTCAACCTCGAGGGACGCTACAAGGCGAAACTTGCCGATGAAGGGATCGTCAAGCTCCGCGACCACTGCGATACACTTATCACGATACCGAACCAGCATCTCCTGAAGATCGTCGACCGAAGAACGCCGTTCACGCAGGCGCTGCAGATCGCCGACGACGTACTCCGACAGGGTGTGCAGGGAATCAGCGATCTGATAACGATGCCCGGCGACATCAATATCGACTTTGCCGACGTCCGTACGATCATGAAAGGGCGCGGCGACGCGCTCATGGGCATCGGTAATGGCGAGGGAGAAAACCGCGCGGTCGACGCGGCGACGAACGCGATAAACAATCCGCTCCTCGAGGATGCTCATATCGAAGGCTCGAAAGGGTTGCTGGTGAATGTTACCGGCGGGCCGGACTTCTCGTTGACCGAGTACGAAGAGGTGTTGAATATCATCACCGCCAATGCCGATGAGGATGCGCTGGTGATCGCCGGCACTACCATCGACGAGAGCCTCGACGACGAGGTGAAGGTCACCGTAATAGCAACCGGCTTCGTGGCGGGAGAGGATCGCCCGCCCGCTCCGAGCCCCGAGGCGAAAGAGAAGGGCGAATACATCAGTCTCGAGGATTGGGTCAATATGACGAGCGGGCGGAAGGCGCAGCAGCACACCGGCGAGCTGTTCGACAGCGAAGGCGATGTGGAACAGAACGGCGAGCTCGGCGTACCGGCCGTACTTCGCTACCGCAGGGCGGCCGGCGGCAGCGGCCAGGGTGCGTGATGCGAAACCGCGACATCCTCGATCGCTTTCAGGACTACCTCGCAGTCGAGCTGCGTCTGAGCGTCGGAACGGTCGAAACCTATATGCGGGAGTGTCGCATGCTCGCCGATTACGCTCGCGAATCGGGGCAGACGGTTGAAGAGCTCGAAATCGAAGCCCTGATCGGATTTCTGTTGCGACGGCGCGGAAGCGGGATCGACGGGCGTACGGTCGCGAAGATCGTCTCGGCGATCCGGGCCCTCTATCACTTTCTCGTGATCGACGACGTTCGCCGAGACAATCCGGCCCTCGACCTGGAGGCGCCGCGCTCGGGGCACCGGATTCCGGGAGTGCTCCGTGTCGAACAGATTGACGCTCTGCTCGATCAGATCGATGTGTCTACACCTCGAGGGCTCCGGGATCGGTGCCTTTTCGAGTTGATCTACTCGTGCGGTCTGCGCATTTCGGAGGCGGTCGAGCTCACCGTAGACAGTGTCTTCCCCGACGAAGGGCTGATCCGGGTGCGGGGGAAGGGCGATCGGGAGCGATTTGTACCCATGGGAGAAGAAGCCCGTACCGCCCTCGAGCACTATCTGGCCGCCGGGCGCCCGCATTTGTCGAACGGACGGACGCGGACGAAAATGCTCTTTCTCAACAATCGCGGGCACGGTTTGAGCCGTAAAGGGATGTGGAAGCGCTTCCGGCAGCTCGCGGCCCAGGCGGGAATCGAGGCGAAGGTGCATACGCTGCGGCACAGTTTCGCGACGCATTTGCTCGAAGGAGGAGCGGATCTTCGCAGTGTTCAGGAGTTACTCGGACATTCGGATATTTCGACGACGCAGATCTATACGCATATCGACCGGGATGCGCTCGCCGGAAAACACGCCGCTTACCACCCACGCGGTGGGAAAGGTGGTCGAGATGCAGAAGATATCGAAAGCGAAGCAGCCTCGTCGGAATGATCGCCGCTATCCGGCGATCGTGGTGCCGCCGGTCGATGAGGCTTCCGATTCGGTGTATGATGGTCATGTGCCGCAACGATTCGGTGTTGTCGGTGTAACGACGGTTTTCGTGGAGGGAACCGAGTAGTGATGCGCTCAGTTCGAACACACACGCCGAACCTCCGTGCCGCCCGGGCTGTACTGCTGCCGGCTGTGCTCTTCGTGTTCGTCGCATGCCGGGGCGAAGGCGAGGATCCGATGCTTTCACGCCTGCGGCGCACCGAACCCGATCCGGCGACCGGTCCGACGAGCGAGCGTATCGAGGAGCTGGAGAGCGATGTAGAGCGATACCGGGAAGAGGTGGAGCAGCGCTTTCGGGCCACGAGGAACCTCGTATCGGCGCACCGTATGCTGGGAATGCGCTACCTCGAGGCGGGCATGGACGGGCAGGCGCTCGAGCAGTTCCGGAAGGCGATCGACCTGCAGCCGGACAATTCGACCCTCTACTATTACGCGGGTGTCGCCGCCGGGCGGTATGCCGGTGCGGCGCTCGAGGAGGAAATCAGGGAAGAACGACTGGAGATGGCCGAACGCGCATACTCACGCGCGCTCGAGCTGCGCCCGAATTACACCAGTGCCTCGTACGGGCTTGCGATTCTGTATGCCTACGAGCTCGAGCGCTTCGAAGAGGCGCGTAAGCACATTGATGTGGTGCTCGACGCGTGGCCGGCCGACGATCGCGCGTTTGCAGTGAGTGCCTATGTGTATGCCGGTCTCCACCGCATAGATGAGGCGATCCGTGAATACGATCGGGTGATCGAGCACACGACGAGTGAGTCGTTGCGCCGGGAAGCCCGGGAGCTGCAGCGGCGGCTCAGGGAGGAGCGATGAGCGACGGGACACTGCTCCTCGCACTCGCCGTGCACCGGGCGTTCAGTCTGCGCTCGGGTGAAAAGGAGCGCCTGTTTCACGCCGCAGGCAGCACCGACGTTCTCGAGCGTATGTCGATCGACGACGTTTCGGTCGCAGTGGGTCGACCGTTGCGCCTCGCCGCGTGGAGTCCGGGAATCGCTGTCCGTGACGCCGAGCGGGACGCGTTGCTCTGTGAGCGCCTCGACATTTCGGTCGTACCGCAGTGGTCGACCGACTATCCTGCGATGCTGAGGGAAGGCTGGGATCCGCCGTTCGTCGTATTCATCCGCGGATCGCTGGCGAGCGGCGATATCCCGTCGGTTGCAACCGTCGGCACCCGGCGCCCGGACAATCCGGGACTTACCGCGGCGTTCGAATTCGCCTGTGACTGTGCCGCTTCCGGGATTCCGGTTGTGAGCGGTCTCGCCGGAGGGATCGACGCCGCCGCTCATCGTGGGGCGATCGCCGGAGGCGGGCGAACCGTGGGAGTTCTCGGCTGCGGAATCGATACCGTCTATCCGGCCGGTAATCGACGCCTTGCCGAACGGATTCTCTCGGCGGCGGGTGCTCTCATGAGCGAGTATCCGCCCGGGACTCCCCCGTTGCGCCATCACTTTCCGATCCGGAACAGGATCATTGCGGCGCTGGCACGGTGGGTCGTCATTGTCCAGGCTCCCGAGCGCTCGGGCGCGCTGATCACCGCCGAGTATGCGCTCGACAGCGGTCGCGAGTTGCTCGTTCACACAGCCGGTTGTACGGCAGGCTCCGTGAACGGCGGTTCACGGGCGCTCGCCGAAGCGGGAGCGAATGCGGTGAGCGCGGCCGGAGAGCTGCTCGGCTCCGACCGGCGCATCTATTCCGGATCGACCCAGCCCCGGACCGGCGCCGACGATGCGAGCGTCGGCGATGTCGCATCGCTACTCGCGCGGCGTCTGAACCGTGAGCTCGATCTGTTCGAACCGGAGCCGACATATGGATAAACGGCACGACACGACAACCGCGACGGTGCACGCGGGAGCAATCGGGGAGTTTACCGACTACCTGCTCAATGCGCGCTCGGTATCGGTCGAAACCGCACGCGCGTACGCCGCCGATCTGGAGGCGTTCGGTAGCTGGTGTTCGGAGAACGCGCTTGACGAAGAGGCGCTTGACCACGAGCTTATACGAGCGTGGGTCGCCGCTCGAACCCGTCGCGGCGACGCGGCGAGCTCGGTGGCCAGAGGATTGAGTGCGCTTCGGCAATTCCTGCGCTGGCAGAAGCGCCTCGGACGTCGCGCCGACGACCCCGGCGAGTCGGTGCGCTCGCCGAAGCTCAGGCGGAATCTGCCCGGCGTGCTTTTCCCGGATGAGATGCGTCGAATGCTCGATATCCGGGGCGAAGGATTCAAGCCGCTGCGTGACCGGGCGATTCTCGAGACCCTCTACTCGACCGGTTGTCGGGTTGGTGAGCTCAGCGGTATTCGCCTGTCCGACTTCGAACCGAAGCGAGGGAGGATCGTGGTGCACGGGAAGGGCAATCGGGACCGAGTCGTGTTCGTGGGGCCGTACGCCAAGCGTGCTATCGCGGCGTACCTGCCGAGCCGCGAGGCGCTCCTTGCGCGGGCGGGAAAACGGAGCACCCGCGCACTGTTCGTCAACGCTCGAGGTGGGGCATTGAGCTCGCGCGGCGTGTTCGGCATAGTGGAAGCGCGTGCGCGTGAGGCGGGTATCGCCGACAAGGTGACCCCCCATACGTTTCGTCATAGCTTCGCGACGCACGTTCTCGACGGTGGGGCGGACATTCGGGTGGTTCAGGAGCTGCTCGGTCATTCGAGCCCGTCGACGACCCAGCTCTACACGCATGTCGGTATGTCGGCGCTGAAGAGAGTGTACGACCGCGCGCATCCGCACGCGGCCGGAGGCACGGGCCGGAGGGCCGACGGCGGGACGAAAACAGACGAAAGGAAGCGTATTCAATGAAAGTACGGAGTACCACGGTTCTCGCCGTGGCGAGAGATGGAAAGGTCGCCATGGCCGCCGACGGCCAGGTCACGATGGGCGAAACGGTAATGAAGGGCAATGCGCGTAAGGTACGCACGATCTACGACGGCAATATTCTCGTCGGTTTTGCCGGCGCGACCGCCGATGCGTTTACGCTGTTCGAACGTTTCGAGGCCAAGGTGAAGGAGTACGCGGGTGATCTGACCCGCTCCTCGGTCGAGCTCGCGAAAGAGTGGCGCACCGACCGCGCGTTGCGCCGTCTGGAGGCACTAATCCTCGTCGCGGATCGTAAGAAGATGTTTGTTATCTCCGGGACCGGAGACGTGATCGAGCCGGACCGTGGTGTGCTGGCGATCGGATCGGGTGGGAGCTACGCATCCGCGGCCGGCAGAGCGTATCTCGACGCGAGTGACCTGACGGCCCGCGAGATCGCCGAACGGAGTTTGCAGATCGCCGGCGATATCTGCATCTATACGAACACGAATGTCGTAGTCGAGGAATTGGAGTAGACCATGCGTGAAATGAAGGACATGACACCGAAGGAGATCGTCGGCGAGCTCGATCGTTACATCATCGGCCAGGAGCGTGCGAAGAAGGCGGTAGCCATCGCATTGCGCAACAGGATGCGTCGTCGCAAACTGCCCGAACAGCTGCAGGACGAAATCGCACCGAAGAACATCATCATGATCGGCCCGACGGGGATCGGGAAGACCGAAATCGCCCGACGGCTGTCGAAACTGACCGGCGCGCCGTTCATAAAGGTCGAAGCGACGAAGTACACTGAGGTCGGGTATGTCGGACGCGATGTGGAGAGCATGGTTCGCGATCTTATGAGCTATGCGGTGAACATGGTGAAGAGCGAGCTTCAGGAAGATGTCAAGGAAAGTGCCGAGCAGCGAACCGAAGAACAGCTGCTCGACCTCCTGCTCCCCGGCGTGAAGAAGCCGCAGACATCACCCGGATCCGAACAGGCCGGTTTCAAGCCCGAGCCGCGGGACGTATCCGAGCCGGAGAACGGGCAACAGAGCGCGACGCGGGAGAAGTTCCGCGAGCGGCTACGAAGAGGCGATCTCGAGGAGAAAGAGGTCGAGGTCCAGACGACTTCGAGCAACTTCCCGGCGATCGAGATTTTTCAGGGGTCCAATTTCGAGGAGATGGATCTGAACCTCGGCAATCTCGGTAACCTCTTCGGCGGCAAGAAGAAGAAAAAACGAACTACGGTGAAGAACGCCCGCGAGATCATTCTTCAGGAGGAGATGGATAAGCTCGTCGACCACGACCGTGTCAGCGATATCGCCCGCCAGCGTGTGGAGAATCTCGGGATCATCTTCATTGATGAGATCGACAAGGTCGCATCCAAGGAGAGTAAGAGCGGAGTCGACGTGAGTCGCGAAGGGGTGCAGCGCGACATACTGCCGATTGTCGAAGGGAGCCAGGTCAATACAAAGCACGGCATGATCGACACGAGTCACATTCTCTTTATCGCCGCCGGTGCGTTCCACACGTCCAAGCCGAGTGACCTGATTCCGGAGCTCCAGGGGCGCTTCCCGCTGCGCGTAGAGCTGGAGGCGCTCGGCGCGAAGGATTTCGTCCGGATTCTGACACAACCGCAGAACGCCCTGATTCTGCAGTACGTCGAACTGCTGAAGACCGAGGGCGTCGACCTCGAGTTCAGCGATGAAGCGATCGAAGAGCTCAGTCGGATTGCGGAAGATGTGAACAGCAGAACCGAGAATATCGGTGCGCGACGCCTGCACACGATCATGGAGCTGTTACTGGAGGATATCAGCTTCGATGCGCCGGAGAAAAAAGGCACGAAGGTGGAGATTACCGCCGACTATGTGCGCGAGCGACTCGCCTCGGTGGTCGAGGACCACGATTTAAGCCGCTATATCCTTTAGCCGATTATAGGCAATAGGGAAGTGGAGGAAGACGAGACGATGTTTGCAAACAGCAGCTGGGGCAGAAACCTCGACATACTCCAGCGATCGATGAACGTCAGCATGCTCCGGCAGGATGTCGGAGCGAACAATATCGCGAACGCCGATACGCCGGGGTTCAAACGAAGCTACGTCAACTTCGAGAGCGGTCTCGCGCGCGCGCTCGAAAGCGAGCGACGGCCGAGAACGTTCGTTGAGTCGCTCACGCACGAGCGGCATATTCCGTTCGAACGTCCAACCGATTACCGTTCGGTCGAGCCGAGACGCGTGGTCGATTGGGAGACGACCGCGAAAAACAACGGAAACAACGTCGATATCGAAGTGGAAAGCATGAATATGCTGAACAATATGCTGAGCTATCAGCTCATGTCGCAGAGCGTGAGCGAGCAGTTCAATCGCATGAATATCGTCCTGGCATAGGAGTTGAGCGCGTATGGGTCTTTTTTCGAGCATTAACATCGCAGCCACCGGCCTCACCGCCCAGCGAACCCGCCAGGATGTGATCGCCGACAATATCGCGAATGCGAATACGACGCGAACCACCGATGGGGGGCCGTTTCGCCGCAGCCGTACGGTGTTCCGGCCGCGCGGTGAGGAACAGCAGCCGGTGTGGCGCAGCGCGTTTCTGCCGAAGGCGCTCGAGACACCGCCGGGTAACGGTGTGCGTATTGTCGATATCGAGAAGGATATGGATGCCGAGCCGCGGCTGGTCTACGATCCGACGCACCCCGACGCGATTCAGGACGGACCGCGCGCCGGCTACGTCGAGATGCCGAATGTGAACATCGTCGACGAGATGGTGGACCTCATATCGGCCGCGCGAAGCTACGAGGCGAACACGAGGGTTGTCGAGGGTGCTCGCACCATGTTCCAGACCGCGATGGAGATCGGACGAGCTTAGGAGGTTGTCGGATATGAGCGCTGAATTGAGTTCTCGATTCCGAGGTGCACTCCGGCAGACTCCATGGGAGGGGAGTAAGGTATGATCAATCCGAATGCGGGATTCGGTCCCGCGGATGTCAGCGGTGACCTGTTCGCGCTCGCGCGAACGAATCCGGACCACCTGGGAGCTCCGGGAGATCCGCCGGTCGCCGATGCGCCTCGCACCGACTTCGGTTCGATGCTCATCGACGGCCTGAACGAGGTGAGCAGCCTCGAGCGGACGCACGAGAACCTGACCGTTCAGGCGATCGTCGATCCGGCTAGCGTCAACCCGCACGATGTAACGATCGCCGCGAGTCAGGCAAGCCTCGCGCTGAATCTGACCCGCAACGTTGTCGATCGTGTGGTGCAGGCCTACCAGGAGATAACGAACTTGCGGTAGGTTCGACAAGCAGGAGAATGCGTCGGCGCCGGCCGGATTCCGGCACGCTGCCGACGCAGCCGGTGCGATAATCGCTGGAAGCCGGCACGCTCGGGCGAGCGTCATACGGGAATCGGGAGGGCAACCGTTCGGCCCATACGATTCCCGACGGCTCGTCGCCGGGCCCTATGGGAGGGGACATGAACGAGTGGTTCAGAAAGATTCGCGAACAGCTGGGTGAGTTGTGGACCCGCTGGAGTACTACGCAGAAGACCGTATTCATCGGTGTCGGCGTTGCGGCGGTCGCCGGCGTTTTCGCCATTATCGCATTCAGCGCCGCTCCGACTCAGGTCGAGCTGCTCGGCAGGCCGATAGACGACGAAGAATATCTCGACGATATCACCTATCGGCTCGACCGCGAGAACGTGACCTACACGGTGACCGGCGACAACCGGATCCTGGTCGACGATGAGCAGACCGCCCGCCGGATGCGCAGTCTTCTTACGCGCGAGAGCCTGATCCCGCCGCGTACCGACCCATGGGACATATTCGACGTCGAGCGTTGGACGCAGACCGATTTCGAGCGAAATGTGAATCTGCAGCGGGCGATTACGCGCTCGGTAGAGCAGCATATCGTGGCGCTCGACGAAGTCGATTCGGCGAGCGTGAACCTCGTGCTGCCCGACGACGCACTCTTTGCCGAGGAGCAGCGCGATGTTACCGCGAGCATCATCATCCAGCCACGTCCGGGCAGTGACATTCGCGAAGATCGCCGAAAGATCGAAGGTATCGAGCGTCTTGTGATGTTCGCGGTCGAGGGGCTGGAGCGCGAGAACATCACGATAAACGATCCGTCGGGCGTGGTGCTCAACGATTTCGACCGTCTTACCGAGTTCGACGAGGTCGAGGTCCGACGGCGGGAGCTTGCGGTTAAGCGCGAGCTCGAAGAGCGCTATATCGGCTCGATCCGAAACGCCCTGCAGGGAATCTGGGGTGCAGACCGCGTGCGTGTCGCGAACATCGACATCGACCTCGACCACGGCAAGTTCACGCGGGAAACCGAAGAGTTCTCGCCGATCGAGATCCGACCGAACAACCCGCGAACGCCGTTCGACGACAGCGAGTTCGTGCTGAATATCCCCCGCAGTGAGCGCGATTTCAGTGAAGAGTTCGAGGGCACCGGTTTCAACCCTGAAGGTCCGCCCGGTGTCGAGGGCCAGACGCCGCCGGAATATCTCGATCGAGCCGGTGTTGTCGGCCGCTACGACCGTGCCGAAACGCAGCGCAACTACGAGCTGAATCGCAGCGTAACCAGTGAGACCGGCGCTCCGAGCGTGCAACGAATTTCGGTCGGTGTGGCTATCGACGGACGCTGGGAGTGGCAGTACGATGAGGATGGGAATGTAGAGATCGCTCCGGACGGAAGTATCGTCCGGGAGTATAATCCGGTAGATGACGACGAGCTCGATCGGGCCCGTAGCCTCATCGAGGCCGCCGTCGGCTTCGATCGGGATCGCGGCGATTCGGTGCAGGTGCAGCACATCCAGTTCAATCGTGCCGCCGAGCACCAGGAAGAGGACGATGTGTTCCGAAGACAGCGGAACATTCAGCGCATCGTGCTCTACAGCCTCGCCGGTATCGCCGGGCTTCTCGCGCTCTTTATCGTGATTCGCGTTATTCAGCGCGAGGTGGAGCGGCGTCGTCGCCAGCGCGAAGAGGAGCTTGCGCGTCAGCACCAGGCAATGCGCGAGGCGGCGCTGCGAAGTGCCGAGGAAGAGGGTGCCGACGTCGAGATGAGTGTCGAAGAGCGTGCGAGAATGGAGATGCAGGAGAACGCCATAAACATGGCACGCGAGCATCCGGAGGATGTCGCGCAGCTCATCCGCACGTGGTTGATGGAGGAGTAGGATGGCTAAGCAGCAGCAGACCGCACAGAGCACGGGGCGAAAGTCCTCGGGCGGGCAGCGCGGAAGCAAGGAGCTGACCGGACGGCAGAAAGCGGCGGTCTTTCTCGTGACGGTCGGAAGCGAGATTTCCTCCGAGATCTTCAAGCATTTGCGTGAGGACGAGATCGAGACGTTGACCTTCGAGATCGCCCGCCTCGAGAGCGTCGACGGAGAGATGCGGGACAAGGTACTCGAAGAGTTCCAGGAGTTGATGATGGCGCAGGACTTCATCAGCTCCGGCGGCATCGATTACGCCCGCGAGTTGCTCGAGAAGAGCCTCGGCAGCCAGAAGGCTGTAGACATCATCAACAGACTCACTTCCAGCCTGCAGGTGCGCCCGTTCGACTTCATCCGGCGCACCGACCCGACGCATCTTCTGAACTTCATTCAGCAGGAGCATCCGCAGACGATCGCGCTTATTCTGGCGTATCTCGAGCCGCAGAAGGCGAGCATTATTCTCGGCAGCCTGCCGCATGAGACACAGAGCGATGTCGCCAAGCGCATCGCGACGATGGACCGCACGAGTCCCGAGGTCCTGCGCGAGGTCGAGCGCGTGCTCGAAAAGAAGCTTTCGACCCTCTCGAGCGAAGACTACACGGCCGCCGGCGGTGTCGAGAGCATCGTGGAGATTCTGAACCTCGTCGACCGGTCGACGGAGAAAGGGATCATCGAGCAACTCGAGGAAGAGGATCCGGAGCTCGCCGAAGAGATCAAGAAACGCATGTTCGTCTTCGAGGATATCGTCA
>SLAN01000238.1 GCA_007126865.1 Spirochaetales bacterium
GTGGCGCAGCATCTCTATTCGCACCGGCTCCTGGCCATAGATTTCCGGACGCTCGGTCGCCTCGCGGATTCGCGGATAGAGATTCTCGCCGCCACGGCGGAACTCGAGGTAAAAAGCTTGATGGTTTATGCCGGCGCATCGATACGTGACCTCCTCGATCGGCACGTCGATCCAGGAGGCGAGCATGGCACTGGTACCCTGGACGCTGTGGCAGAGGCCGACATGGGGTCGTCCGGCGAGACGATCGATCGCCCAACAGACCGCAGCCATCGGATTCACGTAATTCAGCAACAAGGCATCCGGAGCGAGCTCATTCATGTCGCTGCAGATGCCCTGCATAACCGGGATCGTGCGCAGCGCGCGAAACACACCGCCGGGACCGAGGGTGTCCCCGACACACTGCCCCAGTCCGTATTTCGCCGGGATCTCGATATCGAGTGCGTACGCGTCGAGCCCTCCCTGCTGAAACGTCGTGATGACATAGTCGGCTCCCCGGATCGCCGCCCGGCGATCGGTGTGCGCCTCAATTTGCGCGTTGGAGCCCATCTGCTGCGCCATCGCTTCGACGACAAGGCGTGACTGCTCGAGACGATCGGCACTGATGTCCATAAGAGCGATCGTCGCGCCGTCGAGCGCGGGAGTGAGCATGATGTCGTTACAGAGGTTTCTGGTGAATACGAGACTACCCGATCCGATCAATGTGATCTTTGCCATAGCACCACCAAGTATGCATGCGTACTCGTCCTGCGAACATATAAGGTTTGTGTCAATCTCAGGAGTTTTGTGCTCTCCCGCTTCCGGTCACGCCCCCGTTCGGCGATACTCGCTCGGCGTCAAGCCGGTAGCCCGCTTGAATACACGGGTGAAGTAGTTCTCGTCACGAAACCCGCTTGCCTGCGCTGCTTCCTTGATCGTCATGTCCCGCTGGGCGAGCAGCGACATCGCATTCTTAATGCGAAGATGTTCGATGTATTCTCGCGCGGTCATACCCTCCGTCTGGTGAAACAGGCGAGAGAAGTGAGAGCGCGACAGTCCGGCGATGTCCGCCATTTCGGCCACCCCGATGTCTTCGTGCAGGTGTCTGCGGGCGAACGCCTTCGCAGCACGGACCGAAGGATCGCTCTCCTCGAACCCGGAGACGCCGATCTCATCGAGGAGGTGCATAATCAACCGATACGCGAACGACGATACGATCGCCGCGGAGTGGTCCGCCTCGCCGATGGCATATTCAAACGTTTCGACGAGCAGCGGATGAACGCCGGACCGCCTGCCGATCGGAATGACCGGCCCGTTCGCGCTTTCGATGTGCCTGAGAATGCGCATCGCTTCCATTCCGTACACAACTACGTACACGAACTCCCACTCCGGGGAACGCTCCGGTAGATAGTAGCGATGGTCGCTCGGAATGCGTACAAGAAACGCATCGCCGTATTCGAGTTGATGCTCGCGGCCCTTCCACAGAAGCTCACCGGTCCCGCCAAGCGTGAGCTGAAAGACTCCGAACTCCCGCTCGCCCCGTTCGAGCCCGTTCCAATCGTAATCGCGGCTGCGCTCGACACTGTGCCCGATGGACGAAATCATGCAGTGAAGGTTGAACCGCCGTTCGCGCGAAAGCATCGAGCGTGAATCGACCGGAAGCCGGCGAAGCGTATCGAACCAATCGGTCTCCACTTGCATTAGCATAGCGCCGGATCGCCGGTGTGACAAAAGCACCGCCGAGGGAGAATCCCGGTTGTGACAACAGCATATCGGTTGATAAGAGCATCGCTGTGACAAAAGCACGTCAGTTGACAACAGCCGGCGACGCCGATATCACGTCAATGCCGTGTTACGACCCAGAAGCATAAGCTCGCTCCGCGGATACTCGCCGCGAGGATTCCTCGGCGATGCGTTCGCCGGACTCATCGTCGGAGTCATTGCCGTTCCACTCTCCATAGCGGTGGCGGTTGCGTCCGGAGTCGCCCCCGAGCAGGGGCTTGTAACCGCCGTCGTCGCCGGCGTGGTAGTGGCACTGCTCGGCGGCGGCCCGGTTCAGATCTCCGGTCCGACCGGAACGTTCGTTGTCATCGCCTACGCGATCGGCTCGCAGTACGGATACGCGGGACTCGCCCTGGCAACCGGAATGGCCGGAATCATGCTGATGGTCATGGGAGCAGCCCGCCTCGGTCGCGCTATTCTCTACGTCCCGTATCCGGTCGTTATCGGGTTTTCTTCCGGGATCGCCACGGTCATTCTCGTTTCACAGATAGGAGATCTGCTGGGGATGTCGTTGGCGGGTGCGCCGCCGGACGTGCCGGGTCGCATCGCGCTCTACGTCTCCGAGATCGGGCAGATACGGATTATCGACGCCGTTATCTCCGCGGTTACGATCGGTATCCTCGTCGGGTGGAAGTTCGTTTCGCGGCGTATTCCGGCGCCGCTCGTTGCCATCGTTGTCGTGACGATTCCGGTCGCTCTCTTCGATCTACCCGCGGTGACCATCAATACCCGATTCGGAGGAATACCGCGCGGCCTGCAGTGGTACGGCTTCCCGCCCGTCTCCCTCGAGCTCGTCCGGGAGCTGTTTGTGCCGGCGTTCACGATCGCACTGCTCGCGGCGCTGGAAAGCCTCTTTACCGCCGTCGTTGCCGACGGGATGGTCGGCGACAAGCACGACCCCAACACCGAATTGACCGCCGAAGGAATCGCGAACTGCGCCGTCGTTCTGTTCGGCGGAATTCCCGCCTCCGGCGCGATCGCCCGCACGGCGACCAACGCGAAGCACGGCGGCCGAACGCCGGTTGCCGCTATCGCGAATGCGCTCGTGGTGTTTCTCGTCATGTCGGTTCTCGCCCCGCTCGCCGGGCACATCCCCATCGCCGCGCTGGCGGCAATTCTCTCGGTGGTGGCATACAGCATGGCCGAATGGCCGTCGTTTTTCGCACTCGCCCGCGGGCCGAAAAGCGACATGGCGGTGCTTCTCGCCACCTTCTCGCTGACCGTGCTTGTCGATCTCTCGGTGGCGATCCAGGTCGGCATCGTCCTCGCCGCGCTGCTCTTCATGCGGCGGATGAGCATGGTTTCGCACGTTACGGTCATGCGCCGCGACGAGGCGGGGAGAACGAAGGTTTCCGGCCGCCCGCACGCCGACACCGCCGTACCGACCCGCGACATTCCCGACGGCGTGGAAGTGTACGAGATCAACGGCCCGTTCTTTTTCGGTGCCGCGGAGAAGTTCCGGAATGCGATGCTCCTGATCGAGCGCCGTCCCAGGGTCCGCGTGGTGCGCATGCGCAATGTGGGCGCGATAGACGCCACCGGCCTCCGCCTGCTCGAGGACCTCGTCTCCGATTCCGACCATCACCGCGGGCATTTCGTCCTCTGCGGTTTGCGCGAACAGCCGGAGCGCGCATTGCGCAAATCGGGACTCTACGACCGCATCGGAGCACAGAACATCTTCCCATCGCTCGACGAAGCATTGGCACGGGCGCGCGAGCTGGTCGGTGAGAAACAGTGAAGCTTCGCTCGCCGGCGAGCGGCGTGTAGGCCGCTTGTCGAAGCGGACTCCACGGCCGGCGCGAGAGCAACCCGCCGGCTGCACGGACGCAAATGCACAAAAGTCCAGGAGACCGGGCGTGTGTCATGTTTACTCCGGCCGCCGATCGTGCGAAGAATCAATCCGTGAAGACGAACAACACCGAATGGAGAATGCTTCACAGCGGAGTATGTGAAGTAACGGTCCGGAGCGATCTGGAGTACGAGAACCCGTACTGGGACGTGGAGCTATCCGCCGATGTTCGCCCGGAGTCCGGAGAGGCCCCGAGCGTTCGAGTATGCGGCTTTCACGACCGGATCGACGGTGAAGGGGCCCCGGTCTTCCGGGTGCGATTCCGGCCGACGATTCCGGGAAGATGGATCTGTACCATCGATACGCGCCCGCACGACGCGAGCCTGAGCGGAACCGTAACGATCGACGTTGACGGGCACGAGATCGACGCGCACGGCCAGCTGCAGATCGCCCCCGGCGACGGCTACCGGTTCCGGCGGGCCGACGGCAGCCCGGAGTTTCTCCTCGGCGACACGATGTATAACCTTTTCGGGGCGGCGTATTCGGGCCTGGACACCGAGCAGTTTCTCGATCGGCGTGCGAAACAGGGCGTGAACTACGTTCGCGTGCGCGCGCAGACGAGCCCGTTTCACCCCGGTACCCCGCGCAGCAGCTGGCCGGTCTCCGATTTCTGGCCGTGGGGCGGGTCCGCACAGAAGCCGGATCTGACCCGGTTTCACCCGCCGTATTTCGCGGCCGTCGATCGGGTATTCGAGCAGGCCTCGCACGTCGGGGTCGGGTTCGAGATGATCCTCGAAGCGTGGATGTTCGAGTTTCCGTTCGCCGATCGGGCGTCGTTCGATTCGGAGATCGAGCTGCACTGGATTCGATATATCATCGCGCGCTATTCGGCGTTCCCGCAGCTGCTGATCTGGTGTCCGGCGAACGAATACGAGTTCTTCCCCGACGGAGAGCCGGAATGGCATCGTCAGGCCGACCGGTGGATTGCGCGCCTCGCCCGTGCGATCAGGGAAATCGATCCGTATCGCCATCCGATCGGGGTACACAACTGGGAGCAGAAACGATCGCTCTTCGAACGCCTCGAGCATGTCGAAGAGATCGATGTCTTCCTTGTCCAGGCCGACTGGGGCAGGGAGATGACGCTGCACGGCGATGCGGCGCTCTGCCGGTACGTGGATCGTGACCTGCGCTTTCACAGCGGCATCGAACCACTTGAACCGCCTGCGCGGACTTCCGTGCCGGAACACAATGCGTCCGGCGACGCAGGCAGCCACGCCGGCAAAGCGGGTCCGACGGCGAAAGCGGTCATATGTGCCGAGTTCGGATACGAGTGGTCGCCCGGCTGCGAAACGCTCGGCATTTTCGGGGAGTTCGGCCCCGAACACACCAGGCGGGGGCAGTGGCGGGCCGGATTCAGCGGCTGCCCGGTCGTTCACGGTTTCGACTGCACGTGGGGGCCGCACATGTCGCTCGAATCGGA
>SLAN01000325.1 GCA_007126865.1 Spirochaetales bacterium
TACCTCGAATATGGCGCCGCCCCGGAGCGGCTCATCACCGTGCACTGCGGGATCGACGTGGATAGCTTTAAGTTCCGGCAGCGCATACGACTCGCTGAACCGGCGCATATCATCACCCTCGGCCGACTCGTGGAGAAGAAGGGAAACCGCTATCTCGTCGATGCATGCCGAATCCTGCGAGATCGAGGCGTGCGTTTCCGCTGCACGGTTGCCGGCGACGGTCCACTGACCGAGTCGCTGCGCCGGCAGGTCGAAGAGGACGATCTATCAGGGATCGTCACGGTAACCGGCGCTCCGCTGTTGCAGGAGGAGCTCGCCGGGTTCATGCAGAGCGGCGACATCTATGTGCAACCGTGTGTCTGGTCGAGTGACAACGATGTGGACGGAACTCCGAGAACGCTTATGGAGGCGATGGCGTGTGGCGTGCCGAGCATATCGACCCGTATCGCAGGCATTCCAGACATAATCGAAGACCGGCGGTCCGGTCTCCTCGTTCCGCCGAACAGTTCCGCCGCGCTGGCCGACGCAATTCAGCAGATCATCGACGATCATGCTCTCGCCGAACTCCTGAGTCGCTGTGGTCGGCAGAAGATCGAACGCGATTTCCGACTACCCGACTGTCTGCGGCCGCTCGAGGAGAGTTTTCTGTTGATGTTGGCACGCGGCGCTGACCGTGAATCTACCGAAGCGCTCTCGAACGCTCGGTTGGATACGCGCCTGCGAGCGACTATCGAAACGGGTTCGAGATGATCATCTCCCAGACACCGTATCGGGTTAGTTTTGCCGGCGGCGGGACCGACCTGCCTGCCTTCTACCGGAACGAACCGGGGGCCGTACTCTCTGTTGCGATCAGCCGGTATATGTATGTGACCGTACACCGGCGCTTCGAACCCACCTTCCGTATTGCATACTCGCGAATCGAACTGTGCGATAAGCGGAACGCGATAGAACACGAGCTCGTACGCGAGGCGTTGGGCCTGACCGGAATCGACGAACCGCTCGAGGTCACGACCATCGGCGACGTCCCTTCCGGGACCGGCATGGGATCGAGCAGCACGCTGACCGTCGGTCTTCTCAACGCCTTCTACGCGTACAACGGGAAGGCGGTGTCGGCCGCCAATTTGAGCCGTGACGCGTGCCACATCGAGATCGACCTGCTCGGCAAACCGATCGGTCGGCAGGATCAGTATGCGGCGGCGTACGGCGGATTCAACTACATCAAGTTCAACGGAGACCACTCGGTGGTCGTTGAGCCGGTTCCGTGCAGGACCGAGACACTGGATGAGCTCCAGCGCCGCATCCTGTTGCTCTACACGAATCGCACTCGAAGCGCCGACGGCATTCTCCGAAAGCAGAGTGCGAAAACAAACGACAAACTGGGCGTTCTGCGAACGATGCGAGATCTCGCCGGAGAGATGCGTGAGGTAATCGCCGGCAGCGGCGATCTCGATGCCTTCGCGCTGCTCCTTCACGAGGCGTGGCGACTGAAGCGGTCACTCGGATGTGGCATCAGCAACAGCGGCGTCGATCAGTGGTACGAGGCGGCCTGCAAGGCCGGTGCGCAGGGTGGAAAACTGCTGGGCGCCGGGGGAGGTGGATTCGTGCTTCTCATCGCACCTCCCGAACGACACGAGGCGATTCGGAGCGCGGTCGGCTATCCAACGGAGCTACCATTCGCGGTCGAACGAAACGGAAGTCGAATCATATTCATCAGCGAGTAGAGAGGAGAACGTACTTATGGCACATTCGGTTTGCGGATCCGCACAGGATTACTGTCATTCCATGACATCGCTCTTCGGAGCGCTCGACAACACGGCGATCGAATCATACGCCGACCTGCTGTTCGATGCGTGGCGAGAGAACCGCTGCGTGTTCGTTTTCGGCAACGGTGGCAGTGCATTCACCGCCGGTCACCACGCGCTTGACTACATCAAGACAGCGGCAGTGCCGAACCAGCATTGGCTCAAGGCCATCAGTCTTGTCGACAACATCGGTATGACGACAGCGCTCGGAAACGATCTCACATTCGACGAAACATTCGTCTATCCGCTGCGGGCGCTCGCTGCCCCCGGCGATATCGCCGTAGCTATCAGCTGTTCGGGAAACTCGCCGAATGTTGTCAAAGCGAGTGCGTGGGCAAAGGATAACGGGATGATCGTAGTAGCACTTACCGGATTCGACGGCGGCCGGCTGGCGCACCTGGCGGACATACACATTCACATTCCGAGCGACAACTACGGAGTCGTTGAAGATATACAGATGTCGATCGGACATATTGCTGCCCAGCTCCTGCATCAGCGAGTGCTCGCTACCGTGGTGCCGGCATGATTCCGGTTAAGGCAGTCGTTCTCGCCGCCGGACTGGGAACACGGCTGCGACCGATTACCGATCGGATGCCGAAGTGTCTTGTCCCGATAGCCGGACGACCGCTCCTTCAGTTCTGGATCGATTCACTTGGCGATGTTGCCGTTCGAGATATACTGATCAACGTCCACACCTTTCCCGAACAGATGAGGGCCTTCATGGCTCGGCAGGGGACCGGAGGTTGCAGGCGATTCGTCGAGGCATACGAACCCCGTCTGCTTGGGTCTGCCGGTACCATTGCCGCGAATCCGCACTTCGCCGACGATGCCGAGCTGATCCTCATAATCTACGCGGACAATCTTAGCGATATCGATATAGGGGCGCTGGTGGAATACCACCGCTCGCATGACGACCGGGTTACCATGGTGCTCTTTCGTGCGCCCGATCCGAGCGCCTGCGGTATTGCCGTTCTCGACGACGATCGTCGCATCGTGGAGTTCACCGAAAAACCGCAGAACCCGAAGAGCGATCTTGCCAACGCCGGAGTGTACGTACTCGATGCCGATGCCTATCGTGAGATGGCGAGAACGAAGGCGTTCGACCTCGGAGTCGATGTGCTGCCCCGTTTTCTCGGCAGAATGCGCGGTTGGCACTGGTCCGGCTACCATCGCGATGTCGGTACGGTCGCGGCTTACGAGCAGGCTCAGGAGGCCGGGGTGCAACTCCTTGCTGCACGGAACGTGAACGCCTTCGATAAGCAGCCTGCGATATTCCTGGACCGTGACGGAACGCTCATCGAACAGGTGCGGTACCTCGACGATCCGGCGCGTACTCGGGTGCTTCCGGGCGTAACGTCGGCACTGAAACGATTCCGGAAGTCCGGTTATCGGTGCGTCGTGGTTACGAACCAGTCTGCCATCGGTCGAGGGCTTATCGACACCGAGCGATTCAATGCGATTAACGAGGAGATGTATCGCCGGCTCGCTTGCGAAGGCGCCGTGCTCGACGGGCTCTACCACTGTCCGGACGTACCCGCGTCGAGCGACCGAACCGTTGTCGAGACTCACGAACGGAAACCCGGACCGGGCATGTTGTTGCGCGCCGCCGACGAGATGGAGCTGGATATCTCCCGATCCTGGGTGATCGGCGACATGATCAGTGACGTTCTGGCGGGGCGTAACGCGGGATGTGCGGGATCGATTCTTCTGGCCCGGAAAGGTATGTCGGAGTCGAGTGTGCTCACGGCGAACGATCTCTGCGATGCGGCGGACATGATACTCACACGAGCGACGGCGCCGGCGTTCGGTCGAGCCACGCCGCTCGATACATGTGTGAAGCGGTCCGGCGTTCGGACGGTACCGGTATGAACGTTCTCTGTACCGGAGGTGCCGGATATGTCGGAAGCGCCTGTTTGCGCCGGATCCTACGATTCGGGTACGATGCGGTCGCGTACGATAACCTATCGACCGGGAATCGGGCGGCGGTCCCCGACGGTAGACTGATCGTCGGCGACATACTCGACCGGGACGCTCTCGAGCGCACCATGCGCGATTGCCGGATTGGTGCCGTCATGCACTTCGCCGCGCTTGCCTCGGTTCCCGACAGTATCGCCGATCCAGGTTCGTACTGGCTTACGAATGTGATCGGGACCAAGAACGTGCTCGATGCGATGATCGAGTGCGATGTCCCGCTGATTCTCTTCAGTTCTACTGCCGCGACCTACGCGTTCACCTCCGACATGCCGTTGACCGAATCCTCGCTGCAGGATCCGCACGTTCCATACGGGACGACGAAGCTCACCGCCGAACGACTTATTCACGACTATGCACGCGCGTACGGCCTTGGATACACGTTTCTTCGCTATTTTAACGCCTCCGGCGCCGATCCGGACGGAACGCACGGGGAGGCGCGGGCCGCTGAGAGCCATCTCATACCCCTTATTTTCGGTGTTGCCACCGGCCGCCGGGAGAAACTCACCGTCTATGGCGGCGATTGGCCCACGCCCGACGGGACCTGTATTCGCGACTACGTTCACACCACCGATCTCGCCGCCGCGCACCAGCTCGCGCTCGAAACGCTCGAGCCGGGAATGGGCAGGGCGTATAACGTCGGATCCGGATCGGGCAGCTCGGTGCTCGAAGTCATTGGCGCGTGCGAATCGGTCATCGGACGGTCGATACCGTACGAGGTAGTCGAGCGACGTCCGGGAGATCCCGCGGTCCTTATCGCCAGTCCTTCGAAGCTCGAACAGGAGCTCGGATGGAAGCGTCGATACGACCGGCTCAGCACGATCGTGGAGACCGCGTGGGCGTGGCATCGCACCCACCCCGACGGGTACGCGACCTCGCGTTCGATGGCCGGTCCTCTGCACGCGTAAACACGGTCCGAATAAGCGGCATTGCCTTGACGATTCTAGTTCCTATAGCGCTGTTCGGCTGGATCGGCATTAGCGTAATCGCATTTCTCGTGACCTCTCCCCAGCGGGCGGTGGTGTTCACGGTGATCGCGGGGGTGCTCGTGCTTCCGATGGCGTCGTACGACTGGCCCGGTATTCCGGTGTACGACAAGACGACCGCGATCGCGCTCGGACTGCTTCTCGCTCGGCCGTTCTCCGCCGACGCAAGTGCACACCGACTCAGACTCGGTTGGTACGATCTCCCAGTTATCCTCTGGTGCTCGATCGTCCCGTTCGCCTCCGCGCTCGCGAA
>SLAN01000182.1 GCA_007126865.1 Spirochaetales bacterium
AACCGCTACCGATGGAAACAGATTTCGATGATCGCCCAGAGTGCGATGAACGCACTCGACCCGGTCTACACCGCCGGCGATCAGATCGTCGAAACCCTCCGGCTGCACACCGACTTGACGAAGACCGATGCGCGGCACCGAGCGGCGGAGCTTTTTGAGCTCGTCGGCCTGAGCCCGCAACGCTTGAGGGACTACCCGCATCAGCTTTCCGGCGGGATGCGCCAGCGGGTTGTCATCGCGCTCGCGCTCGCGCTCGACCCGCGGCTGATTATCGCCGACGAGCCGACGACCGCCCTCGATGTCGTAGTTCAGGACGGGATCATCCGCCAGCTCGATCGAATTCAGCAACGACTGGCCAATTCAATGATACTCGTCACCCACGATGTTTCTCTGGTCGCCGAAGTGTGCAACCGAATCGCGGTGATGTATGCCGGGCGAATCATGGAGATCGGTACATCGCGCGAGATATTCTCGAATGCTTCACACCCATACACGATGGGCCTCCTGAACGCGTACCCGACACTCGAGAGCGCGAAGGGTGAGCTCATCTCGATTCCCGGGGCACCGCCCGATCTCTCGAAACCCACTGTCGGTTGTCCGTTTGCTCCGCGATGTCCGTTTCGAACCGAGATCTGCGGGCATGAAACACCTCCGACGGTGGAGGTGTCTCCGGGGCACCTCTCGGCATGCCACCACGCGGGGAGCGCCGCGGAAATGAGTGCGGGCGCCGGCGAACAGAGCCGCTGGGCATCCGGTCACGCCCCCGTGGGCGGCGCGGTGGGAGATCATACGGGCGCTCCTGCGACTCCAGGCGCGGCAGCGGTCGGCGACCATGTCCGCGCTCCAGGCGAGCCGGCGGCCGGCCGTGCCTTGCTCGAGATCGCGAATCTACGTCGTATCTTTCCCCTGAAACGCGGCTTGACGGAGTTCCTCCGCCGCACCCCCGAACTGGCCGTTCGCGCGGTCGACGGAGTGAGCCTTGAGGTTGGCGATAGCGAGATCGTCGGGCTCGCCGGCGAGAGCGGGTCGGGTAAGAGCACACTCGGCGAGGTCGTCGTTGGTCTGCAGCCGCCAAGCGACGGATCGCTGACCTTTCGAGGCGAACCGCTCTTTCAGGGGAAGCGGGTCGACCCCGCGATGCGCCGTACGATCCAGATGGCGTTCCAGGATCCGTATGAGACGCTCAACCCGCGGTTCACGGTTTTCCAGACGGTCGTCGAGCCGCTTCATAACTTCGATATCGGCGATGACGCGGACGAGCGGCGCGAACTGGTGCGGCAGGCGCTCACTCAGGTTGAACTCGTCCCGGCGGAGAGCTATCTCGACCGATATTCCCACGAGCTTTCCGGCGGCCAGCGCCAGCGGGTGGCTATCGCCCGGGCGATCGTGTGCGGACCGAAACTGCTGGTGGCCGATGAGCCGGTGAGTATGCTTGATGTTTCGATCCGTGCTGGTGTCCTGAACCTCTTCCGCCGCTTCCGATCTGAGCTCGGTATGTCGATCGTCTATGTCTCGCACGACCTCGCCACAATCCGCTACATCTGCGATCGCACCGCTATCCTATACCTCGGGCGGTTCGCCGAACTCGGTCCCACCGAAGAGGTGATCGAGCGGCCGAGACACCCGTATACCCGGCTGCTGCTCTCCGCGGTGCCTCGCTCGAATCCGGACGAAGAGCGAAGGCATGTCGATGCACGCGGCGAGATACCGAGCCCCATTTCGATTCCCAACGGATGCCGGTTTCACGCCCGTTGCCCGTACGCGATGGCGCACTGCGGATGGGAAGGAGCCGACCTGGCGAGAATCATCCGGTCCCGCCTGATCGATGCGGAGATGAGCGAAGAGCTTATCGCCGCCGGCGCCCAGATCGACGAGTCCGGCGGTCCGAGCCGGCGCCTCGAAGCCGCCCGAATCGCGCCGTTGAAAGAGGCGACACTCGACGTGGACGGAAGCGATCTGTACGTTTCCACGGTCCCGGCGCTACGCGATGGGGCAATCGAAGCGGTGCGGGCGGTACTCGACGCGTCGCTGACAACGATTGCGCAGGCGGTGGCGGGCCTCGAGACGGTGGGGGGAAATGCGTTCGTTGTGCGATTCCCCCGTGCCGGCGAGCCGAACTTCTATCCGGTCGACAAGAGGCATCGCGTCGCCTGTTTCCTCTACGAGACCGAGCCCGGCGAGGAGCGTGAGAGACGAGTTGCCGCGGCGACCGTATCGCCGGAGTGACCCAACCTGCACAGCTATCGCACATCGCATCCTTAACTTGCGGTGCCGCTTGACTCCGCCGCAACGCATCACGATCATGGGCGATAAGCATGGTAACCGGCGGCGAGCAGCGACTCGGGACGATCTACACTGTGGGAGCGTTCTCTCTCTGGGGGATGCTCCCGCTCTATTGGCGGCTGCTTGAACACGTTCCTGCCGTCGAGATACTCGCCCACCGAATCGTGTGGACCGCCGTATTGACCTCTCTCGTGCTGCTTCTCGGCCGCCGGTACCGGATCGCGGCGCTGGTGAGCGATCGACGACTGCGTCGGGGACTCGTGGTCACCGGAGCGCTCCTGGGAGTGAACTGGTTTACCTACATATATGCGGTAAATGCCGGGCGGGTGCTCGACGCGAGCATGGGATACTACATCAACCCCTTGGTAAGTGTTCTGCTCGGTACGCTCGTGCTCGGTGAACGGTTGAGTCTGTTGCAGAAGGCGGCGGTTCTGCTCGCGGCAATCGGGGTTCTCGTTATCACCGTTCACTACGCGGTCGTTCCGTGGGTAGCGCTCGTGCTCGCCGGTACGTTCGGCTATTACGGTCTGCGGAAGAAGCAGATGGGCCTCGATCCACTCACCGCGCTCACCGTTGAAACGACATTTCTCGCACCCGCCGGAGTCGCGCTGATCGCCGTACTCGGCATCACCGGGGCCGGCGCACTCGCATCCATCAACCCGGCAACCGACCTGCTCCTCGTCGCCGCCGGAGCAGCCACCGCTCTGCCGCTGTACTGGTTTGCACACGGAGCACGCCGTATTCCGTTGTCGCGTGTCGGTTTTCTTCAGTACATCGCACCGACGTTCATGCTGCTCATCGGCGTGCTCCTGTTCGGCGAACCGTTCACCGGTGTCGAAGCGGTCAGCTTCGGCCTCATCTGGCTCGCACTCGCGCTTTACACCGCTTCTCACACTCCCATCGCAAAGGAGATCGAGTACCGAATCGTGCAGCGGATTCGAGCGTATCGGCAGAGCCGGTCGGAGGAGCAGGCAGCACGATGATTCGCTGCACCGGACGCCGGCCCGTGCCGGCTCACGGTACCCACCCGCGACTGCGACTCGCGCGAGCTCACGGTACCCACCGGCGGCTGCGACCCGTGCACCGCATCGGATTGCTCGCCGCCCTCGTCGCGCTTCTCGCCGCGCCGCTCTCCGCCGAGCTGTCCGTACACGTAATCGACGTCGATCAGGGCGACGCCACGCTCCTGCTCCACGATGAGCATGCCATTCTCGTGGACGCCGGTCCGGACAACGGTCGAGCGCGCGCCTATCTGGCCGCGCTCGGAGTCACTCATATCGACATCGCAATCGCAACTCATGCGCATGCCGACCATATAGGCGGTTTCCCGGAGATCTTCGAGCATAAGAGCGTGGCCGAGCTGTGGTATAACGGGCAGGCGCACACTTCCGCGACCTTCGATCGCTTTCTCGATGCGATCGAGTCGAGCAACGCCGCATACGAGGAACCGCTGCGTGGCGATGTGGCCGAGCTCGGGCCGGTGAGGATAGAGGTGCTTCACCCCGATCGACCGGCCGCCGATTACGACGGCCCGTTGCACGATCTGAATAAGGTCGTCCGTGTCGTCTACGGCGACTCCGCCGTGCTCCTACCGGGAGACGCCGAAGCACCGCTCGAGCGCGAGCTCGTGGAGAGTATCGAAGATCTGAGCGCGCAGCTGCTTCGAGTCGCCCATCACGGAAGCAGAACGTCGACGACTACGAGATTTCTCGAGGCGGTCGAACCGGAAATCGCAATCTACAGCGCCGGTAGGGATAATCCGTACGGACATCCCCACGATGAGGTGATCGCACGACTCGAGCGTGCCGGTGCCGCAGTGTACGGGACAGACCGCCACGGAAGCATCGTCGCCACCACCGACGGCATCCGGTGGCACGTGGAAACCGACCGAAACGCCGAGCTCGGCGATGCGCGGAGTCGGGATATCGGCGAGCAGAGGGTTACGTGTGTTGAATAGCCGTGCACGCTTCACCGTCGACCGGGTGGAGTCGAATGTCGCCGCCCTCATCTCCGATACCGACGGATCGACCCGCACGGTGCCTGCCGGCGAGCTGCCGCAGGCCGCCGGCGAGGGCTCCGTCGTCGTGCTCGACGATTCCGGACGGTATCACCTCGACGAGGAGGAGACCGAACGGCGGCGCGGGCGTGCGAAATCGCGATTGGAGCGCCTGCGCGAGCGATCGAGACGATTCCGGTGATTTCTGGTACAGTGAGAATACCGGAGTGAGAACCCGGAAGTGAGGACGCAAGTATGAAGATGCGCGATACCGCCGCCGAACTGGCAATACGGAGCTTGTACTATGTCGGGCTCACACTGGCGCTCACCTGGGCGAGCGTCGTACTCGGCTCGATTGCGTTCAGCCTGGCGGTCGTCTCGGCGGGCACTGTCGGGGCGAGCGTGTTCGGCTTGATCTTCCAGTCCAGTCCGTTCGTCGCCCCGCTACTGACCGCCGGCGTAGTGCTCATCGCCGTGCGCGCCCATCGCAGGAGAATCACCCGCTGATCGGGAATCCGGGCCGGGAGTTTGTCGGAGTTTGTCCGGCAAGCTCATAGGCACCGCGATTCCGTTCGCACCCCTCCGGATTACCCGACCGCGAGTGCCACCACGCCACCGACGATAAGCACTGCGGCGAGAATGCGGCGCTTTCCGTCCTCCTCCGACAGGAGCGTCGACCCCATAATCGTTCCGATGAGAATGCTCATCTCGCGTGCCGGCGCGACATAGCTC
>SLAN01000274.1 GCA_007126865.1 Spirochaetales bacterium
GCAACAGCCCGGCCGAGATGCGTGTGGTAAAAACGCTACAGCACTGGGGCGTCTATATAGACGAGGCCTTCTTCCTCGGCGGCGTTGAGAAGACCAAGGTGCTAAAGGCCTTCAAGCCCCATATCTACTTCGACGACCAGGACGTGCACCTAGAACCCGCCTCAAAGATTGTACCGGCGGGGAAGGTGCCGTATCCGGCCGGCGGCGAGGCCGTCGGCGGGGAAGGGGCGAGGGGCTGTGCTGCAGACAAGAGCGGCAGTGGTAAAACAGCTCACGAGAGCGAGTAGGGGACGCGGATTCCGGGGTGGTGAGGCGGGAAGTCCTTGGTGTTTCGGGTTACAAGGATAAGGCCGTTCACCTCGGCGGCGGCCCACACCAGAGCATCGGGAATCCGAACTCGCTGATCTCGCCTGATGCGAATGGCGGCCTCTAGCGTGGGCGGCGATAAGTCTTTTGTGCTAAACCGTGCGAGAAAGGCCCGTACTGCAGGCTCATCCAGTGGCGGCGTTCCCACCAATACTTCGATGAACGTGATGGGGCTGATGAAAACCCGTTCATATCGACGGAGCTCGGTGCGAGCGTGTTCGATGCCGTTCAGATAATCGACAATGATGTTGGTATCAAAGAGTGCGTTCAACTCTATGAACTCCACTCCGCGCGCAGGCGTCGCTGATATGCAACACCGTCTTCCGTTCGGTGGCTATCTTCGGCCCATAAGCCGAAGGCGGCGTTGTCAGCGGAACCCGCAGCGCTTTGCAGATACTGCTCGACGGCTTCGCGAATCAACTCGCTCCGAGAGACCCCGCGCTGGTGCTTTAGCTCATCGAGACGCTGAACGTAGTTATCCGGAATTTCGATTATTGTACGCATATGATGATGATAAATGATGATTGCGTGTTTGTCAACTTTAGTGTCCGGAGTTGTAGCGCTCGAAGTTCGAATTGCACAAAAGGTGATTAAGGATCTGAACTCGAACTTGGAAAAAGCACCTTCATTCGGACTTGTATGGTTACCAACCGGCTAAGTCGGCACACCGGGCGACAAGCGCGCGGAAACGTTGCTGCCGGTTTGACTGCGTTGTGTGGACCTTCATATCAAGTAGTTCTTTTACACGACTGAGCATGAACTGCTGACGCTATCGGTGAAGCATCACACTGGAGAACGGTGGTTAGTGCTCTGCATGGAACGGTTGCTGAAGGCAGTGGTTTAGATGCCGGGCGGGGCAGTTTACGCGTGGGGCTGAGGCACGCCGCAAGATGAAGTTGTGAGTTACACTACACGTTCAACCCGTGAATCCAGCGGAACCACCCGTGTGTTCCATTTGAGCGGTATGTTTTTCTGCGAAAACGTCGGGTTGCACTGGTTAATCACAATACCCGACGGATCTCGATAAGCACCCGTCTTGAGCTATTTTGCTCTGTGTTATGGTGCATCCTTGATTCGAAGCGCAGTAATCCACATTGCGCCTCAAGACTAGAGTACCAACGTGACGGTCGGTGAGAATCGTATTCTTGTTCGAAGCCTCTTATCCGTCTGCCGGAACTTCGTTTTCGAAACCTCGTCACCGGCAGAGGCTCAGGTTTCGGGATCGGACTCCGTATGAGGAGTCACGTACGCCTTCCTACGCCGTAATCGATCTCCCAGTTCGGCGAAATGCTGTGTTAATGGGCGTGCACAGGGCGCACCAAATTTGCTTGCTGCTTGTTAACTTCCGCCCCGCTAACCACGAAACCGTTGTCGAAATCATAACCGTAAGCCTCAGTGCCTTCACTGGCATCCGATTCCCCCGAGCTCCAATAGATATCGGCTGTAAACCCTCCTAGTTCTAATAACCTAAGGTTTTCATACATCAACTCTAGTTCACTCGCGGCGGGGAGAAACCAATCAGAGAACCCTTCTACTTCATAGTCGACAGCTACTGCGACAGCTGGTGCCTCCGTTATAACTCCGTCGGTCAGGGCTCGCAAGATCTCGGCTGTATTGCTCATTCCGTTTCCAGGAACGCTCTGGCCTCCAAACGCATCGGTCTCATATCCTAAGTCGGACAACCAAACGTCGTTTGGGCCCCAAGTTAAATTGGGATCACCGCCATCGAACCAGTTCTCAGGAGCAGCTTCTAAGTAAGTCCACCAGAAATCGTTCGCTTCGTCTTCGTAGAATATTCGTCCTCCTGCTGGGCCGATGTCGCCAATCTGAAAGTCCCCTATCTCGAATTCGCTTTCATTCTCTGCATCGAAATCCCCGAAGAAAACCTCGTCTGTGATATCGTCACCGTAAGTGAAACTAAAATCGCTTACTACGATGTCGGCCTCCGAGACGAACTCACCATCAACGATTGCACCTTGTCCGGAGATCGTAAGGGTAAATTGTCCGCCTTGACTTGGGAGCGCGGCAAAAGTGGCGCTTCCCAATGTAACGATACCGGCCGGTGGAACACCAGACTCTTGATCACCGAAATAGCTCAACTCGTAGCTCCTGCCGAGGTCAGGGTCCTCGATCACAACAAAGAAGACTGATCCTGGTTCGGGTGGCTGCGGATTTTCAGGATCGTACGGCTGATCAGGCCATTCGTATGCTCCGCTCGGCTCGGTAACTCCCGGTTCTTCGACGAAGCCTACTATCAGATCTGGAACGTTTCCGTTTTCGTTCGAGTCGTAAAAACCGGTGAAGATTAGGGAAAAATCCTCTTCGGGAAACAAGTCGTCTTCGATTTCCGTGTCTTCAAAGGAAACGAATGCTTCATTAAAGCTTACTTCGAACCAGGCATTCTCGTCAGTTATTCCATTGATCGCAGTATACGACAGCTCAAGAGCTGCGCCCTCGCCTTCGTAGATGGCAAAATCGAAATCTCGTGGCTCAAGCTCTTCCGGCGGGAGCGGGGGTTCGTAAGGAAGCGAGCCGTAGTTAAGAAAGAACATGCCATAGTCTGATTCTACGCCCGCAAGCCGGAGCTCGTCATTAAGCCGAAGCGTCACCGTCCTATCTTCACGAGAATTGAGTACTATCGGACCTCCGACTTCCTCCTGTTGAGCCACACCCCAATACTGACCAAAAAATCCCTCCTCTTCAAATCGCTCTCCTTGAATCGCGTACAGGATGTACTCAGTATCAGGCTTCAAATCACGAAAGGTCAACGAAATGCCGTCTTGAGCACCCTGACCAAAAAACCACGCGAACCGCGAAGTCTGCAATACGCCTGTGTCGTCACGCGCGCTCAAATACTCGTCGCGGGATATCCGGAGTTGCTCGGCTTGGAGATGCTTTGCATTTTCTGGCGGGGTGCCGTTTGGTTCAAGTTGCACATCCTCCGCCTCAGCATACAGCGCATCGAACCGATCCGCTTCAATAATGTGCACAAAGAGCTCGGTATCTTCGGTAACCTGAAGCGCTCCGACGGAATCCTCTTGCGGCGGGATGGTGACTTGGAGTTCAGCGATGCCTGCTGAGTCGTTCAGCGCCCATGTGCAACCGATTAGCAGCGCCCCAACTGCGGAAAGTGCCAATACGGCGCGGGTGAGGCTGCGGCCCGGCCGCCAAGCCGTCATTTTGTGTTTTGATGCAGTCATGATTCTTCCTCCAACGGGTCTGCGGGTGAACCTCATCTTGCCACCTCACGTCGGGTCCTAACTCGGGCTACTGCGCGATCTCAAGATCAACCCGCAGCGTGGCCGCGTCCGACTCGCGTGTTGTCGTCTCGCTCTCGGTGCGTTCCTCGACGCCGGCGGTGTAGATGTTCACCGAGGATTCCTCCTCGAGGCTCTGGTCGCCGCTTGCCGGGTCGTCGTCGCCGGTGGTGCTCGAGCTCTCGCCGTCGCTTACGGTTGTGCTCTGGTTGAAGCGGTTCGAGAGGCTCACGCGGCCCTGGAAGACGCGCACGTTCACGCCGTCGAACTCGAAGCTTGTGCCGCGCACCGCGGCTGTTGAAACCGGGCTCGAGAGGTTGAAGTCGCTCTGCACGCCTTCCACGGCCTCTACATCGGCGCGCACGCGGCCTACGCCCAAGTGTAGGTCGCTCTCTACAAGGCCCTCGCGCTCTATTAATTCCTCGAGCGTCAGGCGGCTGAGAGCCGAGACCTCAAGCCGTGCTGCCGGGCCAACTTGAATGATGGCGCTTGCGCCGAAGCCGGTTGAGATGGTGGCGCCTACCGGCACCGTCATGCCTTCCTCGAGGGCGGCCCAGTCTTCGTCGGGCGTCATGCGGATCTCAACCCGTCCGTCGGTTTCAAGCACGCGGGCTTCGGCGGCGTACAGCGGCGCAAAGCCTGCGAAGAGAATTAACGCTGCGGCAAGTAGGCGTTTCATGAACACAGCCTCCTAAATGCTTACTAGAAGCGAGTTGAGAGTTCCAGTCTTCCGAGGAACTCGGGCTCGCGGGCGCTGGTGAACGCGCCGGAACTTCCGGTGCCGGGAAAGAACATCCCCGCAGTGAAGCCTACTCCTAAGTCCGAGAGCGGACGTAGGTTCAGCTGCAGCACGGCCTCGGATCCGATGTAGTTGCCGTCGGGGTCGGCGTCAAGCCCGGGGTAGCTAACAGTTTGATTATCCACAGTCGACTCCACTTCGGTAGTAGGGTCGAGCACCACCGGCCTGTCGGCGGTTGTGAAGAACGTGCGGCCGGTGAGCAGCACCTGAAAGCGGCGGGCGCGCTCCGAGTCGGAGCGGGCAAGCGGTCGGATAGAGTACTGAAGCTCGCCCATCAACAGGTTCTCGAGCGGTAGTTGAATCGCTGTGCCGAGTCGCGTGCGGGTGATTGGAAAAAAGCGGTCGTCGAAGGTGCCGTCGTCCTCATCACGCTCTCCGCTGCTCGCGTAGACACCGCGCAGGCTGAAGCGCGAGGCAAAAAAGTTCGGCAAAAACAGCCGCAGCCGGGCTGAGCCGAGGTAGCCCATGTAGTCGTAATCTTCGCCTTCGTCTATCTCAACGCTTCCCATGGTTCCGGCCGCGTAGA
>SLAN01000009.1 GCA_007126865.1 Spirochaetales bacterium
CGGCGCGGCTACGTCCGGCCTGCCTTTCACCCGCCCGGCCTGCATCTTACCCTGTTGCCGGCGACTCCCACAGCCCGAGACCCGGCTGCGATACATAGTACATTTCGCGGCCGTTCACTGTGTTCCATCCGTCGTGCAGCGAGTCGAGTGGAAAGTCGGCGAGCGCGCGGTCGAGATCGATATACTCGTAGCCCACTCCTTCGACTTCTTCCCGGCTCAGCCGATCCACCGCGTAGGCGATGCGAAAGCGCCCCTCGCTCGAACCGTGAATCAGGTGTGCAGCCGCCGACAGCTGAGTAGCCATCTCCGGATCGTCTTCGACCGCTTGCAGTGTTGCGGGAGTGCCCCGGTAGCCGTATTTGCGGATAAGCGAATCGATCTGCCCGTCCTCCCCGAAGTGGTGAACCCCCGGCGCGATAACAACCAACCGCCCGCCGTCGGCAATCGCTTTCCGCGTACGGTATACCGCCTTGTTTCCGAGCCAGGTCGATCGATACGTGTCCGGATCGAGGTACGCCACCACCGTCTCCGGCGCCCGGTCGAGTCGTACCACGTTGTGCTCCCGCGCGAGCTCGGCCGCCTCATAGAAGCACGCTTCGTCGTCTCCGACGAAGAGGCCCACGATACGCGCGTGGCCGCCGTCGCCGGCTGCCACCACCGTAAGAATGTACACGATCGGGATGCCGGTCAGGTACTCGCGCGCGGCACGGTTGAGCACCCGCCGAACCGGGGTGTCGGCGACTCCCATCATCCGTTCCATTCCGTAGACTGCACCGAGGTAGTGACTGCGATGGATCGCTTCGGCGCCCCCGGTCCCCACGAAGATATTCTTCGCGTGCCCGGCCATTCCGGCAACCTCGTGCGGCACGATCTGACCGATGCTCAGGATGCAGCCGTGCTCTCCGGCGGCAATCCGCCTGCTCACCTGCACCGGGTAGGGGAAATCGAGCTTGCCTTCGCTCTGCTCGCGAATGAACGCCGCATCGATCTCGCCGAGGGTGACGACATCGGTACGGAAATCGTGCGGACGAAAGAGCGACGGTTCGACCCCCCTGTACATCCTGGCGATCTCGTCTCCCGTCATCGGTGTGTGGGTGCCGACCGCCGGTAAGACGTCGACGAGCCGGTCGCCGAGGTCGGCCGCAAGCGCCGACAGAACCTCTCCCGACCCGCTGTGCAACCTGGTAATATCGGGTGGAACCGCCATCGTGCGATCGAGCGCGTATCCGCCGGCGGAGATCGCCGCGAGAATACTCGGCGATAGCGCCCGAAGATCGATCGGACCATCGCTCGCCTCACGGTACCTGAAGAGCGTCATATGAACTCCCTGCTTCTGTTGTCTTACGATTTTCGACCGACATCGAAAGCACTATCACGCGCCATTCGCGGAGTCAAGCGCCGCGGTCGGTTTGACATCGCGAGAGTTACGGAATAGCGTGAGGACCGAAACGGATCGAAAACGTGCGGCACTCTCGACTCGACGACATCATGCGTATTCTCAACGCGGTCCGACAGGTCAGTGTCGAAGAGCTGACCACTCGTCTCGGCGTGAGCGAGGTTACCGTCAGGAAGGATCTCAATTATCTGCAGGATCTCGGGCGGCTGCGACGGACGCGCGGCGGTGCGGCGATCGTGGAGGACTATTCGGCGGTCCGTCCGCTTCCGAATCGCCGCGAAGAGCATCTTGCCGAGAAAGATGCAATCGCCGAGCGGGCGGCAGCGCTCGTGAAACCGGACGATGCGGTGTATGTCGACGCCGGCAGCACGTGTGCGCGGCTGGTGGCGCACCTGAGCGCGCTTCCGCTGCATGTGGTCACGAACAGCCTCGATGTGATAGTCGGGCTTGCCGCGGCGCCGGACGTTGCCCTGCACGCGGTCGGCGGAAACCTGCGCCGCGATGCAGGTAGTTTCATCGGTCCTTCGGCGGTGCGGACGATCGCGAATGTCCGGGTCGACATCGCCTTCCTCGGCGCGACCGGCATATCGCCCGACGGGGTGTTCAGCTCGGAGAACGCTATTGAAGCGGATGTGAAGCGCGCGGTCGTTCAATCGGCGAGGCGTCGCGTCGTGCTTGCCGATTCCCGAAAGCTCGGAGCCGAAGCGTTCGCCGTGTTCGCGAAGACCGGTGACATCGATCTCCTGATTACCAACGATATCCCGGAGGCGCGGGAGTTCTGCGCGCTGCTGGAAATAGAGACGATATTTATATAAGGAGTATAGATTTATGAGTTATGTTGATGAGCTGTTCTCGCTGAAGGGTGTCTCCGCGGTGGTCACCGGCGGAGCCGGAGTTCTCCCGAGCGCCATGTCGGTCGCGTTGGCGAAGGCCGGCGCGGAGGTGACGATCTGGGGCCGGGGCACCAGCCATCCGGTCACCGAGGCGGTGGAGAGTATTCGCGACGAGAGCGGCGCCGGCGATCGTGTCCACGGCATCACCGTAGACACGAACGACGAAGACGCGGTATCGGCGGCATTCGAGGAGACGTGCCTGCACGCCGCCATGCCGAATCTGCTCGTGAACGGCGTCGGAGGAAATCAGGGAAAGAGCGAGTTCGTCGATATAGATGTCGATCTTTTTCGCCGTGTCGTCGACATGAACCTGCTGGCGGGCCTTGTAATACCGACGAAGATCTTCGCGGGAAAGTGGATCCGGGAGAAGCAGCGGGCGAGTATCATCAACATAAGCTCCATGAGCAGCTACAATCCGCTGAGCGGAGTCTGGGCGTACGATGCGGCGAAATCCGCCGTTCTGAACCTCACCGTCGGCTCCGCGCGAGAGTTCGCGCCGCACGGAATCCGGGTAAACGGTATTGCACCCGGCTTTTTCATCGGACATCAGAACCGAAGGCTCCTGATCGCCGACGACGAAACCGGGGAGCTCACTGAGCGCGGAAAGCAGATAATCGGAAAGACACCGGCCGGAAGATTCGGGGATTTCGCTGATATCGAGGGAGTTACGGTGTATCTTGCCTCGGAGAGAGCGAGCGGCTTTGTTACCGGCGTGACGATTCCGGTGGACGGCGGTTATCTGACCGACAATGTGTAGCGGAATTCCGTTTAGCGAATTCGTTGATTGCGGTCACTGGAAATTCGATACATACTCTGCGGGAGACACGGCATGAAGACGTTCCTGGGACACGATTTCCTGCTCGAAACCGAAACGGCAAAGAAGCTCTATTTCGATCACGCCGAGCGGCAACCGATCTTCGACTTTCACTGCCATCTGTCGCCGAAGGCGATTGCCGAGAATGCGACATACTCGAACCTCTCCGAAATCTGGCTCGCCGGCGACCACTATAAGTGGCGCGCAATGCGTACAAACGGCGTTCGTGAGGAGAAGATCACCGGCTCGGCCTCCGATCGCGAGAAGTTTCAGGCGTGGGCGGAGACGGTACCGTACTGCATCGGTAATCCGCTCTATCACTGGACTCATATGGAGTTGCGCAAACCGTTCGGGATCGAGACGGTCCTGAATGGTGAGAGCGCCGAAAGCGTGTGGAACCGGGCGAATGAGCTTCTGGCGACACCGGAGCTCTCGGTTCGAGGGCTGTTACGCATGTTCGATGTGCGAGTGGTCGGTACGACCGACGATCCGGCCGATCCGCTTACGTGGCACCGGAAGATTGCCGACGATTCGAGTATCGACACACGCGTGGTACCGACCTTCCGGCCCGACAAGCTCTTTGCGACAGACGATGTCGAGACCTGGAATCGTTACGTAGACCGAGTTGCGGAAACGGCCGATCGCGATATCGCCGGCTACGACGATCTCCTCGATGCGCTCGAGAAGCGAATGGACGATTTTCACGCGATCGGGGGGCGCGCTTCCGACCACGGGTTGCGGTCGGTTTTCGCGTCGTTCTGCAGTCGCGAGGAGGCTGCACGGCATTTCGAGCGATTGCGCGGCGGTACCGGTGTTTCTGCCGAGCAGGGAAAGGAGTTTTCGACCATGCTCCTGCTCGATCTCAACCACGGATACGCTCGACGAGGATGGGTAAGTCAGTATCACCTCGGCGCAATGCGGAACAACAATACCCGGATGTACCGGCGACTCGGCCCCGATACCGGCTTCGACAGCATGGCCGACGAGCCGCTTGCCGCCGATCTCGCCGCCTTTCTCGATGCGCTGGACCGTGACGAAGCGTTGCCGAAGACCGTCCTTTACACGAATAACCCGGTGTACAACGAGGTCATGGCGACGATGATCGGTAACTTCCAGGACGGATCGGTTCCGGGGAAGCTGCAGTTCGGCTCCGGCTGGTGGTTCAACGACCAGATCGACGGAATGGAGCGGCAGATGACCGCGTTGGCAAACATGGGGCTTCTGCGCCGTTTCGTCGGCATGCTGACCGATTCCCGGAGTTTCCTGAGTTTTCCTCGTCACGATTATTTTCGAAGAATTCTGTGCAATATGATCGGTAATTGGGTAGAATCGGGGCAGGTACCGAACGATGAGCAGCTGACCGGCGCCATGGTTCGCGAGATCTGCTGGGGTAACGCCAAGGAATATTTCCAGATAGAGGTATAGGATGATGAGAGACATCGCACGGGTGATAGCGCGAAACAGGCTATTGTCACAGACGCAGGAACAGCTCGATGAGGCAGCCGATTTTCGAGATCCGGTCTATTCGAGCAATCAGGCTGCCGTATATCGGGCGTCGTGCCGCTGGCACGAGAACGTTCTGTATGTCATGGGACGGGATCGCACGCAGCGGCGATTGCTCGCCGTCGCGCCGAAGGACTTCCGCTCTCCGTTCAAAGGGAAAGCGTCGCGAATGGAGGGAATGTACGCACAGGAAATAGAGATGAATCCCGCCAACGCGGCTCGTCTTCAGGAGCTCTTTCCCTTCCTGGTGCCGACCACCGGCAACGGAACGGCGACCAGTATCGGTTTCGGAGATCGGCTTGGGTACACATCGC
>SLAN01000262.1 GCA_007126865.1 Spirochaetales bacterium
CGCGCAGGTGGGACATGATCTCGATCTCGTAGGTCGACTCGTATTCGACCGGCAGGTTGTCGAGACGGATTGTATTCCCGAATCGTGTGATGTGATCGCCCATGTCGTCGACCGGAAGCGAGACGCGCAACACATCGTTCCAGTTCTGCGCCCACGGAGGGTGCGAGAAGTCGAGCAACACCGTGGTCGTGTCCTGTTCGAGCGAGCCGGCGCGGTAGTAACTGAACGTACGGTGTGAGCGGTAGGTGAAGGGGCGAAGCGTGTGAAACGATTTCGTCACCGCTTCGTCGCGACCGCGGTACTCCCTTTGAGACCGCCCACCGGCCGCGAGCGTCACCTCGACTCGGCGGTTTGTCGGCGGCTCTTCGGCCAGTTCGAGGATAACGGTACGGTCGCGGCGGTTCGGCTCGTTGTCGAGACCGCCCGGGCGTCGCAGGGTGAACGGCAGCGTGTAAGCGTCCGGCTCCAGGCCGTCGTACCCATCATCATCTATCAATATCCGCACTTCCAGATGGCGGTCGATATAGTCGATATCGACCGGATAGGAGAACTCGAGTGTAACCTCCCGCGCGAGCGCCGGCGGAGCATTGTCGGAGTGCGGGGGTAGAGAGCAACGAGGTCGAGCGGTTCGCGATAGAAGGAGAAGCGGTGCGGCTCGACGAGCTCCATACCGAGAAGCGATACGGCATCGGCGCCAATTGTTACCTCGTATTCGAGCTGTGCGGCCATCGGCTCCTCCGGTTGAAACGAGAGAATGCGCGAGCCGTGCCAGCGGTAGAGGCCGGCCGGCTCGGGCTCGATCCGCATGAGCCGGCTGTGATCCATCGGGGCGCCGAGGCGGGCGAGGGGAACCATCGGCTGGTTGAAGACGACAAAAACGGTCGGGCGGCGAACCTCGACCGGCAATTCCCCGCTTGGGCCGAACTCCACGACCTTGAGTGGAGAGCCGTCGCCGGCGAGAATGAACTCCGGCTCGGTCTCTCCGACGCTTCCGCGGAAGTACTGCACCGGCGAGCCGGCGATCGGCTCGCGCGCGGTGAATGCTCCGGCGAACACCGCCGGGCGCTGATCGACGACCCGGATCTCGCGTCCACCGGCGGCCGAGTGATCGTCCCGCGTCTCGCCGGCCGCGCACATCGAGAACAGAAATGCCGCGGCGATCGCGACCACAACCGCGCCGGTCGGCCGCGAGAGCGCGGGCCGCCTCGTCTTGCTATCCGCCGCATCGGTTGCACCGCGCGGCCGGTGCATGCTCAACATCCCCATAGCTTGTCTTCTCCATTCGCCGAAGCTCCATTGGTATCCGAAGCGCTGCGGCAGGTCTACCCGGTCGACGCCGCGCACCTGGCAATGAGTGTCAGATACTGTGCGCCGGCGGCGAGTTTGTCCGACATATGGGCAGAATCGAATATCGGAAGAGCTTCGTACATATTGTCGCCGAGACGAATGCATTCCGATGTCGGTGTATACGTCCTATACTCAATTCCGAAGTGAAGTCCGACAAACTCCTGATACGGGCCTGCGCCTGCGCATCGCAGCGACGGCGGACCACGCGAGATAGAGCGCCACGCAGAGAGAGCCGAAGAGATCGATAGCCGCGGTAGCCGGATGACCGGGTGCCACGGCAACCGCGGCGAGCGCCAGCACGACACAGAGATCGACCGCCGACTTGCCGAGATAGAGGCGCCGCTGTGCGGCGATAATCGAATCGTAGCGCTCCCGGGTCATGGCCGCGTAGCGCAATTGAAACGCGCTGTTCACACCGAGCCCGAGAAGTGCGACGGTGAGTCCCGGATAGACATTCCCGCCGGCCGTGTACGCTCCAACGCGCGAAAGAGCAAGGATCGCGATTGTAAGGGATGATGCTCCCATCGCCCCGGCGACGCTTCCGTTGGCAAGGCGACGCAGAGCGTACCGGCGGTCACCGGCGACCGCCCCGGCGCCGGCGCTTCGTGCGAGGAAGCGAAAGACCGCCCAGGAGACAATCATCGCCGCCAGCTCGATCGTCCGCCGCACGAAGTCGGCCATCTGCGTTGTCGAGTCGCTGACGATGACAGCATACCCGGTGACGAACGGGCCGAATGCGCTCAGGACGATGGCGAGCAGCAGGGTCCGCTCCCGACGGATGCGCTGTTCGCCGGTGAGCTCAGCCGGGGTCGGACGGCGGTCGCTCCCGGCCGCCAGTTGCGCTGCCGCCTTCGATCGCGCGTTGCCGGCTCTCATGACCTACCACCCGACGCCCGAGAAGAGCGCCATGAGCGGTGCGATCGTCGCCGCTGCGACGATCGGTACGACGACCGTATCCGACCCCCGGCGGGATACAAGCTCGGCGATTCCGCAGAGCGGAGCAGCCAGCGCGCCGATTGCGAGGCTGCGATACCACGGCAGGCGGACGTAGAGAAAGAGGGTCAGGGTGATGGCAACTGCCGCGAAGACCACCATCGATATGAAACCCTCCCACGTCTTGGCCCCGTCGACCCAGCGCAGTACCACGCGGCGCCGCCCCCACCACTTACCGATGAGCGCGGCCGCCGCATCCCCGAAGCCCCACCCCATGACCGCGACCCCGATCACCGGCGCCCATCTCGCGCCCAACCCGCCCCACAACACTGTGATCAGCACCGCGAAGGTGGCCTGCACGGCGAGGAGCGAGCTCCTGAACTCGCCGCCTCCGGTCGTTCGGTCGGCGAACGCCCGGTTGTACCATCGTGTTCGCTCCAGCGCGAAAAGCACCGGGTAGCCGACCGCAACCAGTAACAGCGACGCGACGATTGCCGCATACCACGCGCTGAACAGATGCAGCAGCAGGAAGATCGACATGCTGTAGGCGATGTGCTGAAACTTACGGATTACCTCCGCCGGAATGCGGGTGAAGCATTTGAGCGGCATGGGGATGAGTGCACACGCGACGAGGTAGTAGGCGAACAGTATGAGTGCGCCGATGAGATCACTTCGAATCACGATACTCCTCCGGGGCGAGGCCGCGGAGCAGGAGCTCCATGGCCGCCTCGCCGGCGCCGCGGTGGCTGGTGGATGTCTCTGCGCCCCCGCGGCGGGTGGTCGTCTCTGCGTCCCCGCTGCGGGCGGACGTCTCTGCGTCCCCGCGGCGGGCGGACGTCTCTGCGTCCCCGCGGCGGGCGGACGTCTCTGCGCCCCCGCGGCGGGCGGCCTCGGTGGCAACATCCGAACGACCGCCGCCTGCCGGCCCTCGCGCCTGCGACGGTTCGAGCGCTCCCTGCAGAATAAGCCCGACCGCCATCGAAACGAGCGCGAGCGAAGCGCCCTCCGGGTCTACGGGACGGAAGCTTCCTTCGGTGACTCCGTCGGCGATCAGCCGGGCGACTGAGGTCCGAAACTCCTGGAACGGCTCGACGGTCGCGCGCCAGATCTCCGGCTCTTTCGATGCCTGTCGCCAGAACTCGAGGAACATCGGGATGCGCCCGGTGCCGAGCACGGTTACGCGGTCGATCAGAGCGGCGAGCCGGCGCAGCCGCTGCTGAGCGTGCGGCTCACTTCCGATCGCGCGCCGAACCGAGCCATGCAGATCCTCGAGCCAATCCTCGAGCAGCGCCACGAATACGGCCTGCTTAGTCGGGAAGTGATGGTAGAATGCACCCTTGCTGACTCCGGCGTCGCGGCAGATATCGGATACGGATGTCGCGTCGAATCCGTGGCGGGTGAAGGTTTCGACCGCGGCGCTCAGAATACGTAATCGAGTCTGACCGCTGCGCTCCTGTTGTGTCACCTCTTCCTCCAAAAATACCGACCGGTCGGTATGTATTTTGGCGAAATAGCGGTATGGTGTCAAGCAGTGTATCGAGGCATGTCATACCGAGCGCGTGCGGCTTACGTCAGCTGCGGCCACTCGCCGCCGTAGCGGTCGAAGCGTGTATACAGCTCCTCGCGGATCGAATCGGGAACGCGAATTCCTCCCGAGGCGAGTGCGATGTTCGAAAGCATGTGCGCGCGGTTCTTCGTGCCGACGATCGCCACATCGATATCGTCATGCGTGAGCGTGAAACCGAGCGCGAGCGCGATGCGATCGGCCGGTTCCCGGGGGAGCCGCCCATCCTCGCTCATTTTCTTGTAGCGCTTGAAATAGTCGCTTGCGTACTTGCTCGGGCTTTTCGGTGCTCGCCACGCTCCGTTCGCGATGGGACGTTTCGCGATAATGCCCATCTCGCGTTCGCGGGCTTCGCCTAGCAGCTCGTAGCGTGCCCGCTGGTCGAGGAGGTTGAAGCTCGTCTGCAGCGTATCGAATCGCCCGGTACGCACGGCGAATAGCGCGGCCTCGTTGTCGCCGGAGTAGCCGATGAAACGCGTTTTGCCCGCCTCTTTCGCCTTCTCGAGCTCCTCGATTACCTCTCCGCGTTCGAGCACATCGGCATCGCAGCTGTGCAACTGCACAAGGTCGAGCCGATCGGTTTTCAGGCGCTTGAGACTGCGATCGATGCTGTCGCGGACCGTTGCCCGTGTCCACGGTTCGCCGCGATAGCCGCCGGTAACGTGACCGCACTTCGTCGCCAGGACGAACTCGTCGCGCCGGTGCGATACCGCTTGTCCGATAAGTTCCTCGCTCACATCGTAACACGCGGCGGTGTCGAGAAACGTCACGCCTCCGTCGAGAGCCGCGGCGAGCACCTCGGCGGCCTTCGCGACCTCGTTTGCCGTAAGCTCGAAACCGATCTCCGCCGCGCCGACACCGAGTCGGCTGACCGTAAGTCCTGTCTTACCGAGAGTTCTCGTTTCCATTTTATCCCTTCCGCTCACCGATGGTACCCCGCCAGATCGCACCGCACAAGCTCGTGCGAGGGCTTCCGGAGGTGAGGGCTTCCGGAGCTTGACACATGCGGCTGTGCATCACAGCATTCGGCATGCTCCGGTCGTTCTTCCGCGGGTTGAAAGGAG
>SLAN01000154.1 GCA_007126865.1 Spirochaetales bacterium
ACCGGTTGGGGGCTGATTCTCGGTGTCGGCATAGTGGCGGTTATGATGCTTCTCCATGCGATCTCGCCGGTTTACGCGTTGATTCTGATCTTCGCATTCGTCACCGGTATGGGATTCAGCCTGATTACTCCGAGCGTGAGTAAAGGGGTGATCGAGAACGTAAGCTCGGGCCGCCGTGCGAGCGCCATGGGTGTTGTGCACGATGTGGGCGGCAGCGGAGCGCTGATCGGTACCGCCGTATTGCCGTTTCTCCGGCAGCTGTATGGGTGGCGCGTCGTGCTCGCCGCCAGTGGTGCGATTGCCGGTGTCATCGCGCTCACCATCTATCGATTCTATCCGAGAAAGCGACGGGATGAGGCACCCCCTTCGGCGGTGCACGCCGATGAGACGACCGGCTCCCCCGCGGCAGGCGATGAAGCGCCGAAATCGTTCCGGCGGGAGATCTCCGAGGTTCTCGGCAACGGACCGCTCATCACCATCTGCGTTCTCGGCGTGGTATTCGGCATGTCGTTGTCGAGTATCACCGGACACATGACGCTGTTCCTCGCACAGGATCTCGGCTATACGCCTGCCGCCGCCGGTATCGGGCTGGCGGCGTTTCACGTCGGGGGCATCGTCGGGCAACCGAGCTGGGGTGTGATAAACGACCGTCTGCTCGGCGGGCGCAGGCGTTTCGGCCTGATCGCCCTTGCGTTGCTCACCACAGCGATGGGGCTGTTCTTCGGCCTTGTGGTAAGCACGGGGGTGCTTCCGTTCTCGCTGATTCTTGTCTCCTCCGGTCTGTTCGGGTTCATCGTACTCGGCATTCCCGGCCTCTACTTCACTTCGGTGTCCGAGCTGGTTCCCGGACGCCAGGCCGGACTTGCGACCGGCATAGCGCTGGTGTTTTCGCGAACGGGGGTCGTGCTTGCTGCGCCGGTATTCGGATTTCTCTCCGATCGTACCGGGGACTATTCGGCGAGCTGGATCGCCCTTGCGTCGGTTGTGTTCCTTTTTGCCGCTACCGTGATATCGCTCTCCCATCGGTACAAAATGCCGTAGAGAAGTTGTGTCGCCACCGCACTTGCAGCGGTTGTGACCGCGTACATCCGTGGATAGCATGAGCGTATGGTTCTGATACTGCAAAGGAGCCCGCTCTGAACCCGGTAGCAGCGATCGTGAGTCTCAGCGCTATCGCGATCGCGGTCGGAGTCGGTTTTACACTGAAGGTCAACACCGGCCTCGTTTCGATCGCGTTCGCCTTCGTGCTTTCGCTGATCTTCGACATATCTGCGTCGGAGGTCGTTACCGGCTGGCCGACGAGCCTTTTCCTGACTCTGCTCGGTATGACTCTGCTGTTCACGATCGCCTCGATGAACGGCACGCTCACGGTGGTCGCACGAATCTGTACCGGGTACACCAGAGGCGATCATCGGCTGCTTCCGTTGCTCTTTTTCGCTCTTGCCGCCGTTATCGCCGGTCTCGGCCCGGGAAACATCGCCGCGTGCGCGCTGCTCCTGCCGATCGCGCTTACGGTCTCGGGAGAGGAAGGGCTGTCGCCGCTTCTCATGTCGACGATGGTCATTACCGGTTCGAATGTCGGAGGACTTTCGCCTATTGCACCAACCGGAATTATCGCCGCCACCGTCGCCGCCGAACAGGGCCTCCGGGTGGCAATGCCGGTTTTCCGGGATATGGCGATAAGTGGAACGCTCTTCGCCGCGCTCTGCTACCTCTTTCTCGGCGGGCTGCGCCTCGGTCGGAGTGAAGAAACGCACCGGGTCTCGGCGAACTTCAACACCCGGCAGCGGATGACCTTGCTCGTGATACTACTGGTCGTGCTCGGAATACTGGTTCTCGAGTGGGATATCGGCATGACCGCATTCACCGGTGCGATCGTGCTGCTGCTCATGGGGGCCGGCCGGGAGGAGCAGGTGCTGCGCGGTCTGCCATGGCCTGCGCTGATCCTCGTTTGCGGTGTGGCCGTTCTGGTACATGTAATGGAGCTGACCGGCGGCATCGATCTGGTGACGGCGTTCCTGCGCAGCACGATGACCCCGCTGTCGATGGGGCCGGGGTTCGTTCTCATCGGTGGGGCGATTTCAACCGTCTCGAGCGCCGGCGGAGTGGTACTTCCGACCCTTATTCCGGTTGCCCCCGGGCTCGTCCGCTCCATGGCCGGCGGACTGACCGCCGAGCAGCTCATTTCGGCGATCGTAATCGGCTCCCATGTGGTCACCACCAGCCCGATCTCGACGCTCGGTGCGCTCGCGGTTGCCTCCGCCTCCGCCGATACCCGGGACCGGCTCTTCCGCGGTCTCTTCCTCATAGCCGGGGCGGGGTTGGTTTTCGGGGCGATCTATGTCTTCGTCGCGACGTTTATCTGGTAGTAGGGTGATGTATTCCCGCTTCGCCTCCTCCCGTAGCTGCCGGAAGTGCGGGTGAGCAACGCGGGACGGCAAGCTCGGTCGCGGTCGCGCCAGCTTGCAGTCGCCCGCGCGCTTCCGTCATACTTGCGCCCACCGATGGGCCACCGTTACCGCACGACATCGCGATTTCTCCCGCACTCGGCGCACCGTATCGCCGTTGTACCGGTCGTTGCGGCCCTCGCCGTCATCGGCGCGGTGCTGCTCGTTGCAGAGCCGTACAGCGCCTCCGAGCACGGCGACCGCCCGCTGCGCCTCTCGTTCGTCGGCGACATCATGGCCCACGACGTGAACTTCCGCATGGACGACTTCTCGCGCATCTACACCGAAGTCGCACCGCACTTCGCCGACAGCGACCACGTCTTCGGACAGCTCGAGTTCGTCGTCGACCCCGACCGCCCGTATGCCACCTACCCGCGCTTCAACGTCCATCCGGAGTACGTCGAAGCGGCGATCGGCGCCGGGGTCGACATCTTTTCCATCGCCAACAACCATACTACCGACTACAAGGCCGACGGGGTGCTCGCCACGCTCGCCTCCATGGCCGAGCTCACCGAACGCCACGACATTCACTACAGCGGCGCGCGGGCCGAACCCGACGAGAGCCTCGATATCGTGGAGCTCGATTGGCGAGGGCGTTCGATCGGCTTTCTCGCGATTACCCGCATTCTCAACGACTGGGACGGATGGGAGCTGACCTACGTAATCGACTGGAGCCGCCGGTCGACCGAGCGCGTTCTCGATCGGCTCGAAGACGCGACCGGCGACTACGACCTGTTTGTGCTCAGCGTTCACGACGGCACCGAATATCAACCGTACCCGGACGAACGCTCGATCGCGTTCTTCAGGGATGCGGTGGACGCCGGCGTCGACATTCTCTGGGGGCACCACCCGCACGTGCTGCAGCCGTGGGAGGTCGTGGAGCGGGACGACGGACGCCGGGCGGTGATTATGCCGAGCATGGGGAATTTCGTTTCCGGGCAGACGTGGGGGATCGGACCGGACGATACCGATCACTGGCGGGCGAACACCGGAGATTCGGCGATTTTCCGGACGACCGTCGATTTCGACGAGCGCGGGGCGAGCATCATCGACATCGATCCGCTGCTCATTACCCACTACCACCATCCGGCCGGCGGTGTCAGTGTGGAGATCTTGATGCCGATGGCCGACCGTGACGATGTCGGCGACGGCTGGCGCGGCTTCTACGAAGATCGCAGGCGTCGCAGCGGCCGCTTCGCGCGGCGGGAGACGTACGAGAACCTGGAGTACAATCTGCCGGAGTACAATCCGGTTGGAAACCAAGGAGGGCGGTGAGTTTGGCACACAGCGTGGTTCCGGGAGCGGAAGAGATCCTCGATACCGAGTATCGCGTACTGGATAAGGGATTCGTACGACTGGTCGACTACATGGGCGGCGACGACCGGATCGTACAGGCCGCGCGCGTGAGCTACGGCGCCGGCACGAAGACGGTGCGCGAGGACCGTGGACTCATCAACTATCTCATGCGCAACCGGCACACCTCGCCGTTGGAGCAGGTCGTGCTCACCTTCCACACGAAGATGCCGATTTTCGTCGCCCGGCAGTGGGTGCGGCATCGCACCGCCCGGCTGAATGAGATCAGCGGCAGATACAGCATTATGGAGGATGAGTTCTACGTTCCCGATCCCGCCCACGTTTCCGCGCAGTCGAGCGACAACAAGCAGGGGCGCGAGTCGGAGGCGATGCCGGAAGAGAGTGTGCGTGAGGTTCGCGGCAAACTGGAGGCCGGCCAGCGGCGCAGCTACGGAGAGTACGAAGAGCTCCTCGAAACCGGTCTCGCGAGGGAGCTCGCGCGCATCAACCTTCCGCTGAGCCTCTACACGCAGTGGTACTGGCAGATCGACCTGCACAACCTCTTTCACTTTCTCGAGCTGCGCATGGACCCGCACGCGCAGTTCGAGATCCGTGCCTACGCGGAAGTCATGTGCGATATCGCCGCGAAGGTCGCGCCGTTAGCGACCGGTGCGTTCCGCGAGCACATGCTCGGCGGGGCTCATTTCTCGGCGAAGGAGCTCGCGGCGCTGCGCGAGGTTGCCGGCGGAGCGGCGTTCGAGAGCGCGGCCGAGTCGGCGGGAATCAAGGGGAAGGCGCTCGAGCGATTCCGCGCGAAGCTGGAGTAGCGTGCGGGGGCCGTCCGGGTGGTGCAGGGTAAATGAGCGAACGCGAACGGAAACTGAGCTATGAAGCGGCGCAAGCTCTCTGGCGACGAGCCGCGGAGCTGCAGGAGGAGGCGCAGCGGCAGATCGCGGAACGTGACGCAGCGGAAGGCGCGAGCGCGCACGACCGGGACTCGATTACCGATCGCGATACGATCGATCTCTCCGCCGCCAGGGAAGCGGCTCGCGAAGCGGGGATCAACGAGACGTTCGTCGACGAAGCTGCGCGTCAGCTCGAGGTTGTTAGATACCTCGACCAGCCCCGGGGATCGCGCAATGGCCCGAACGAACAGGTCCCGG
>SLAN01000291.1 GCA_007126865.1 Spirochaetales bacterium
ATCTCATGCGCCAGAAGCAGACCTTTCGCGATAAGGACACCCTCCTCGAAGAAACGAGGGACAGCATCGCCGCCGACGAGGACTCGATCCCGATGGAGACGGTACCGACCGGCGAGAAGGCATCGGTGTATGAGTTCATCAAACATATCTACGACAGGCCCGACACCGCCTCCGCCGAGCTCATCAGTTCCGAGGAGATCGAGAGCTGCTACAACCTGCTCGGCGGCGTTACGAGCGTCGCCGCATCTATCGGCCGCATCCGCGAAGGGCATCTCCCGCTCGAACCGCTACCCGATCTCAGTCTTGCCGGAAACTATCTCTACATGCTGACCGGCCGGAGGCCGACTCCGCTCGAGGAGCGGATCATGGATGTCTCGCTGATTCTGCACGCCGATCACGGCATGAATGCAAGCACCTTTGCCGCCATGGTTGTTGCCTCCACCCTTTCGGACATTTACTTCGCCGTCGGCTCCGGTATCGCCGCACTGAGCGGTCCGCTGCACGGAGGAGCGAACGTACAGGTCGTACAGATGCTCGAAGAGATCGCCGATCCGTCTGCGGTTTCGCAGTGGTATCGCAAGGCAACCGAAGAGAAGCGGAAAGTACCCGGATTCGGACATCGAGTCTATAAGGCGTACGATCCGCGAGCGCGGATTCTCGGCCCGCTCGCCGGCATGCTTGCCGAATCGAACAGCTCTATCCGGCCGATGTACGAAACGGCGAAGAAGCTCGAGAGCGAGGTCGTCGCATCGCTCGGGACCAGCAAAAAGGTCTTCCCGAACGTAGACTACTACTCGGGAATCGTGTACAAGAGCATGGGTATCGCAGAGCATCTGTATACCACGATCTTCGCGGTTTCGCGCGTTTCGGGGTGGTGCGCACGCGTGATTGAATATCTGGAGCACAACCGCATCTTCCGCCCGCGAGCGATTTACACCGGCACGCTCAAGGAGCAATACATTCCGATCGACCAGCGCGATACGGAATAAACGAGTGCCGCTGCCCGGAAGATAGCGTATGACCGCCGGAAGATAGCGTATGACCGCCGGAAGATAGCGTATGACCGCCGGAAGATAGCGTATAACCGGTAGTCGGCGAGCAAGGCGCCCTACAGGGGCGTTGCCTCGGCGACCATGCTGTTAATGCCGTCAACGAGCTCGTCGACGAACTCCTCCGTATCTTCTATTTGGGCGATCGGCACCCGGAAGCCGACGGCTCCCTGATGCCCGCCGCCGTTCTCGATTCCGAAGCGCGAAAGCACATCTCGCAGGTCGATATCCTTGTACCGCTTGCTTCGGCGCGCACGACACTGCACAAGCTCCGAACCCTTCGGTCGTCCCGAGAAGACAACCAGACTGACGAAACCGCTCTCCTCGGCGAGTGTGTCGGCGACGGTCCGAAGCACCGTCGAAAGTGCATCGTCACCGTATTCCGTAAACAACCGGGCATAGTTTTCCCCGTCGAGATAGACGTATCCGACAGCGTCCTTCTTCCGGCGCATTGCGAAGATCGCATCGAAGCACTCCTCCTCCCGCTTCGAGAGCTTCTGTAACTCGCCGAACAACTGTTCTACGCTCGCGTAATTGTGGCCACGGCGGGTCGTTTTCTCGTTCAGAAGACTCCCGAAAACTTCGGTGAAAGCGTGGTACATACGCCGTTCCTTGCGGTCCTGAAGAAACTTGCCCATCTGCGTGTCACCGACGATTCCGGTGAGAATCGAGAGCACCAGGTTTCGCGTGAATATCTCCGGCAGTTGCCGCTCGTCTATGAAAGCATGCTTATGAGTGAGCTTATACGCAATGATACCGACAAGCTCACTCGAGCTCGTCGCGCGATCCACAAGCGCGTACGCCCGGTCTGCATGGTAACGGCTATCACTTTCGAGGTGATGGTCGACCTCGATTACCAGCTCTTCCTGCGCTTCTATCGCCTCCCGAATACCGTCGCAACGCGCAAGCAGATCCGGCTTTGCCGTGTCACATACCACGATCGTGTCGTAATCCGGGATATCCGAAAGTGCGTAGGCAACATCAATTGCATTGTACTTGCAGATTCTCAACAGGTACTCAAAGTTGTCGTGGACCGGTCCCTCGAGCAACAAGGTCGCCGATTTTGCGAATTTCTTTGCGAGAAGGGCGAATCCAACCATCGAAGAGAGACAGTCCTCGTCGGGGGCAGTATGACCGACGATGAGAAATGACAATCGCTCGTCGAGCGCGGCGATAATGCGATCGACAATCCGGTTTCGCTCAGCGATAGTCGCCATCGGTTCCTTCATGTACCCGCTCCTTGAACTCTCGCTTTCCCATTTTCGGGCGCGAAAACCTTAGCCCGGTTTCGACCTCCCTCTTTGGCTTGATACAGCGCGTGATCGGCGTTATCGCTGAGCTCCTTACCGGTGTTTCCGTGTATCGGGAAAACCGCTATGCCGACACTTGTGGTCGCGGTATCGATTGATCCGCCCTGTTTCGCCAGCGTATCCACAGTGCGAACCTCTTCGACGAGCGTACTCGCTATAGAATATGCCGTTTCGACGTCGGTATCGGGAAGCAGAACGGTGAACTCATCGCCTCCGTAACGCGCGGCGTAATCGGTTTCCCGGAAGACACGGCGGATTACCGGTACAAGATCCTTAATAACTTCATCACCAATCTGCTGTCCGTAGGCGTCGTTAATGGCGTGGAAGTGGTCGAGGTCAAACATCATGATCGCGAGTGACGTTCCGGTCGCTCTCGCATCGGCGATCCGTTCCTCAATCGCTTCGTCCAGGTAGCGCCTGTTGTACAGGCCGGTGAACTCGTCGGTGATCGCCCGTTTACGTGCCCCCTCTCCCCACTGAACCATATCGGACAGGAAGTTACTCGAGCTTCGAAGACGCTCGGTAGTTACATTGAGCATGCGGTACATGATCTTTATCGCGCACTGTGGATGGTTCCGCACAAGGGAATCGAAATCGTCGACGGTTAACGTGTAAAACGACGTCGGTTCCGTAGTTGTGCACGTGGCGGAGCGAGGAGCGTTGTCAAAGAGAGTCATTTCTCCGAAACACTCTCCCGACCCGAATGATGCAACCTCGAAGTCGTCGCCGTTCGCAACACTCACGGTGATTGCGACGCGACCCGAACGGATAATGAACAATCGATCGCCCGGATCACCCTCGCGAAACAGCACCTCGTCAGCACCGGCGTCGATCGGTGAAAGCACTCGTTCAACCGACCGAATATCCTCTTCTTCAAGTGTCGAGAAGATGCCGACCTGTTTCAGAAACGCACGTGTCTGGCTGCTCATAGCTCCACCTGATCGGCACTCAGCGCCTGATTCGCCCCACGATCTCGGGCAATGAAGAGTGTCTCGTGGCTTCTTGCAACGAGCTCACCGGCGCTCGCAGCATGATCGGGATAGATCGCGATGCCCACACTGAACGTGAACTCGACACTCTTCGAGCCGACTATCGGTTCCAGATCGAGGTTACTCAGTTTCCGCCGCAGCTCCTCAGCGAGTTCGAATGAGAGGCCGTGTCCGGTATTCGGCAGAATGACCGCCATTTCGTTCCCTCGATAGCGAATCGATGGGTTGTCACCGGCCCACGTCCGAACTGTTGCGGCGAGCAGGCGCAACGTGGCATCTCCGGCATCGTGGCCGTACGTGTCGTTAATGATCTTGAAATTGTCCGGCTTTATCATAAGCACCGCCAGCGGACTGTTCTCTTCGTTCAGTAGTGTCGGGAGATGCTCGTCCAGATAATTCCGGTTAAACATACCGGTCAGTTTGTCGCCAAACACCTGCCGACGTAACTGTTCAACCCACGGGGAGTTCTCCGATATCAGCTTGTTCGTCTCCCGGATCCGGTTCGCAATCGCGATTATGAGCTTCTGCAACAGTCGCGCCGAGACATTAGGCTCACGATCGAGCACCTCTTCCAACGTCACACCTGTCCGGGGGAACCGCAATAACTCGCAATGCTTCTCCGCACGAGCGGTGGCCGTGCGAGGGGCGGCGTGTAGTACATCGATCTCGCCGAAACACTCGCCCTCGATGTATTCGGCGATATCGACCTGCCTCCCTTCACCTTGAGTTTGGGATATGAGAATGCTTCCGGATTTCACCACATACAGCGAGTTCCCTCTCTGCCCGGCCTCAAACAAGTGCTGCTCAGGCTCAACCTCGACAACCTCGCTGTAATCAGCGATTACTTCGAGCTCACCGGCATCCAGCGCGGAGAACATTTCGACGTTTTTCAGCAGATCGCGCTTCTCGGCGACTTCCCCTGTCATTGTTTTCATAGCGGTCCAGATGTCCCCTTATGGCCGAACAAAGTACCACAGGCGGAAAGCCCGGTCCAATCTATTATCGGATAATCTATCGCTGTGAGTCACCCAACGAATGAACAAGTACGCGAGGCCGCCGATGCTCATCGTAACGGTCTTTCCGGGCTTCCGGCAGATTGGATAGCGAGCCGTGAACGAAGCCGAGCTTCTCGAACCAGTCCGAGGCCCTGGTAGTCAGCGCCACGACCGAACGCATGTTCCGCGCACGAGCCCTGGAGAGCTGATAGTGTACCAGCTTCTCGCCGATACCGAGCTGCGAGAAGCGCTGATCCACCGCAAGTGCGGCAATCTCGCCAGTCCGGTCGCCGAGATCGTGAAGAGCGCAGCACGCCCTGACGGTACCGTCTACCTCGCTAACGGCGTAATCGGGCAATCGTGCTCGTACTTCGTCCGCCGTACGAGGCAGAAGGTGACCCCGCTCGACGAACGGACGCATGAGTCGCAGCACGTCGGCGATATCGTCGGCGTGCATGGGGCGCACGCTCTCATACTCGTTCGCGTGGACCATCATACCGACGCCGAGATTCGAGAAGATCTCCCGCAGCAGAACGCCGTCGGTACGACCGTTCACAATATGGACACGACTCACACCGGCACGACAGGCGGTAATGGCGTGGTTCAGTCGTTCGATCCACTGCACCGACTCTTGATCCTCGCCCGGCGTATCTCTCGCGAGGTCACTTATCCGCGCGGCCTGCTCGACAGTCAGCCGACTGATTCGTCCGCCCTCATCAGCGGATACCTCATCGGGAACAGCAATAGAAGAAGGAGGCCGGCACAATCCGGCTGTAACGAAAAAGAGCTTCTCTGCACCGATCGCACGGGCAACGGCCACCCCAAGTTCGTCGGACGACACATTGTACGGGTTTCCGGTCGCACTCCAACCGATACACGGAAAGATCGGAACCACGTCGGTTGCAAGCAGTTTCTCGACGACCTCGCGGTGCACCCGTTCGACGATTCCGGTATGACCGAAATCCACCCCCGCGTCGACCCCGACACCGCGAGCGCGCACCCAGTTCCCGACGGCTGCGTGCACATTCGCTGCCGACAGTTGCGTCATAATGCGGTTAGCCACGTCGAAGGCCGCCATCTGTATGAGAGCTATCGCATCGGTCGGCGAAACGCGCCGCCCATCAACCCGATCGATCGGCATGTTGTAATGCTGGAGAACGTTGTCGATGCGCCGCGCCGCACCCGGCACAATCAAAACGTGAATACCCGCGCGCCTCAGGACGGCGATATCCGCGATCAAGCCGGGCGTCTCATCGCCCTCGAGCAGTCCGCTGTCGAGTTTCACCACGAAACTCATTCCGCGGAAGCGTTCCGCGTATACGAACACTTCCCTGATCGTGTCGAGATGGTCCCGGCTCAAATCAGAGTCAACCAAGAAATCCTCCGCTCAAAGCTCGATGCACGTGTGCCGGAATCATAACATACCTTCAGGTAGTCACGCGCTCCCGTGGATCATAGAAAAGCGTCTCGATGCGCCCGAATACCCAGTCGACTACGAATGCGATTCCGGCTGCGGTAATCGCGCCTGTCAGCACAAAGGCGGTATTGTTGCGGACCAGACCTGCAATTATGACCGTCCCGAGACCGCCTGCGCCAATCGTCGACCCGATAGTCGCCGTGCCTATGTTGATAATCACCGAGGTTCGAATGCCGGCGACGATCACCCGAGCGGACAGCGGTAACTCCGTTCGGAACAGCACCTGCCTCTGAGTCATCCCCTGTCCGACACTCGCCTCGACGATACGGGAATCGACCGACTCGATTCCGCTGATTGTATTGTTAATGACCGGCAGCAGTCCGAACACGAAGAGTGCAGCTACGGTAGGTTGAAACCCGAATCCGAGAACAGGAAAGGCGAGAGCCAGCACAGCCGCGGGAGGAAAGGTCTGTGCGAAGCTCGAAAGGTCGCGCGCGAGCGGGAGAAAATCCCTTCCGGCGGGACGAGTCACTGCAACTCCGATGAAGAGACCGACAACTGTGGCGCCGGCACTCGAGATCGCCACCATCCGCATATGTTGTATGACGAGCGTCGGCAAGGTAACACGCTGATAGATAAGCTCCCGCTGGGCCGGAAACAGGAGGCGCAACACTCCGAGACGGAAGTCGAGCATATACACGAAGAGCAGCAGAAAGAGCAGGAGTACGATCTGAAAGGTCGTTCGGATAGCACGGGAGGTCATACGATTCTCCGCGGAGTCGCCGAATAGATCTCGGTCATCGTAATCCGACCGACAAGGTGACCGTGCTCGTCGACCACCGGCGTTTCTGCCAGTTCGGTATTGAGTATTTCCGCGAGTGCGTCACGAAGGGTGCTGCCGAGGGATACCGCACCGACAAGAGCATCATCCATCGCATCTCCCGCCGACGACACCTCCGCTCGGCCGTTTCGAGGTGCCGCTCCGAGAAGGCGCCGATGGTCGTCGGTAACATACACGACCTCGAAATCACGATATTCATTCCAGTCGAGACGTGCTCCGCGATCGACCGATGGGGCATCGATCATGAAGTCACCTACGATGAATCGCGCGAGACGTTTCAGCGCGCGATCGCTGCCGACGAACTCCCGCACGAAGTCATTTGCGGGAGCGCCGAGAATTTCTTCCGGCGCGCCGGTTTGAACGACTTTGCCGTCACGCATCAGCACGATACGATCGGCGACGCGTACCGCCTCGTCGAGATCATGAGTAACGAATATGACCGTCTTTCGAAGCTTACGCTGAATCGAGATGAACTCCTGCTGGAGCGTTTCACGATTCAATGGATCCACTGCACCGAATGGCTCATCCATGAGCAGAATCGGGGGATCCGCTGCCAGTGCCCGGGCAACACCGACCCGTTGCGCCTCTCCCCCCGACAGCTGGATCGGATACTTATTCCGGTACTCATCCGGCGAAAGCCCGATGAGATCGAGCAGCTCACCGGCGCGGCGCGACCGATCGCGTTTGTGGCGGCCGAGAAGCTTCGGAACGAGTCCGATATTCTCCTCAACGGTCATGTGAGGCAGAAGACCGACACTCTGGATAACATAACCGATGCCCCTGCGAAGAATCTGCGGAGGAAACTCACGTACCGGCGTTCCGTCAACTCGAACGTAGCCGTCGGTCGGCTCGAGCAATCGGTTGACCAGTTTTAGACTCGTCGATTTGCCGCATCCGGATGGACCGATCAGCACGCTCACCGTACCGTCCGGCACCGTGAAAGATACATCGTCGAGTGCCACAGTACTCCCGTAATGCTTTGATACGTTCTCGAACTCAATCACGCTGTACCTCGCTTCGGCCCCGGTACCGCCCATTCGGAGATCAACTGAAATATGCGGTCAGCGAGCAACGCCAGAATCACAATCGGAATTACTCCCATTACGATCAAGTCGGGAGCAGCCTGTCCCAACCCTTGAAAGACGAAGTTCCCCAGCCCACCGGCACCTATGAGCGCCGCCACGGTGGTATTACCGATCGTCTGCACGATCGACACACGAACGCCGGCAAGTATGATCGGCAGCGATATCGGGACCTCGACCTGCCACATCAGTTGGCGTCGGGTCATTCCCATACCGGTACCGGCGTGAATCACCGCCGGGTCCATGACGGCCAGGCTCGTGTACGTATTGCGAACGATCGGAAGCAGCGCGTAGAGAAAGAGAGCGAGCAAGGCGGGCGTATTACCAACCCCCCGTATACCGAGTTCCCGGAGAACCGGGAAACGTTGCGAGATGAGCGCGAGAGGAGCGATCATCAGGCCGAAGAGCGCGAGACTCGGAATAGTCTGTACTCCGTTCACTACGGCGAAGAGCGGACGCTCCAGACTTCGAATCCGATATGCGACAATTCCCGTAGGCACACCGACAGCTACCGCGGCAGCGACAGCACCGGCGGCAATTCCGATATGTGCCGTCAGTTCGCGAACGAACCTGTCCTCGCGTGTATAGTACTCCCGCACGAACGCGAGATCGTCGATTACGCCGCCGACAAAGAGCACTACAAGGGTCGCCACAAACGCGAGAGGCACACAACCTCTCAACCACACCGACGTGCTCTGCTTCACCGAATGGGTGACTACAATGAGAATTGCCAGAAGCACTATCCAGAAGCCGGAGGATGGACTCACGCGACCACGTTCGAACCCATACTCGGCGAGCTCGGCAGCTCCGCTGATACCGGTACCCGCCCAGAGTAGTGCGAACAGGCCCAGTGCGGCGAGTACAGCCGGCAGGTTTCGGCTTCGCCGCCGCAGTCCCGGCAGTACACCGACGACGGCAATCGCAATGAGGAGGGCAAGCGCCGAAAAAAACAGCGGCAGCGACATGCCGGCGAATGAGACGGGAAACCCGGCGTCAAGTCTGTGCTCCTTGACGATGAAAACAGGAAGAAGGAGACCAGCCCCTCCGACGAGTGCGCCGGAGAGGATGACCTTATCCACCACAGACCTGTCGCGGTCGATCATGGATGTTTACGACTTAGTTCAGAAATCCGTTCGATACGAGCCAGTCACGCGCCACGTCGGCGGCCGCTTCTCCGTCGACGGCAATCCGTGCATTCAGCCCCTGGAGTGTCTCAAGCGAAAGCTCGGAGAAGACGGGGGTGAGGATTTCCTCGATTTCCGGATATTCCTCATGCACGCTCCGTCGAAGGAGCGGCGCAGGCTCGTACACCGGCTGAACGCCGAGTGTGTCTTCGAGCACCGTCAGACCGAGGGCTGCGAGCTCTCCATCGGTTCCGTACGCCATCGCAATGTTAACCCCGTCAGTTTGCTGCGATGCCGCCTGAATCGTCATCGCCGTATTACCGCCGGAGAAGACGAGCAGCTCGGCGTCCTCGAACTCGAACCCGTACGCATCCTGAAATGCCGGCAATACATCCGGTCGTGTCACGAACTCCTCACTCGCGGCGAGCTTCGCGTTTCCGCCGGCGTTCATGTAGTCGGCCAGATCCTCGAGCGTGCTCAGTCCCTCGCGCTCGGCGAGATCGCTTCGAACGGCGATCGCCCACGTATTGTTCGCCGGTGCGGGTGAGAGCCATATGAGATCGTTCGCTTCGCGATCGAGCTCTCGAACCCGTTCGTATGCTCGTTCGGCGCTACTCCACGCGTCCGACTCAGTATCATCAAAAAAGAACGCTCCATTTCCCGTGTACTCCGGATAAATGTCGATTTCGCCGCTTATGATCGCTTGGCGGATGACATCGGTCGGTCCGAACTCGGTATTGTCGATTACCTCGAAGCCCTCCGCTTCGAGGAGCATGACAATCATGTTGCCGAGAAGCGCCCCCTCGGTATCGATCTTCGAGGCAACCGTAACCGGTCCCTTCGTCTCTTCGACGGCTTCGCCCGAGCCACCGGCAAAGAGTCCCGCCGGTGCTATCAGCAACAGCAGCAACACAAACAGAAAGACAATACGAAATGTCTTCATACCTGAACCTCCTCGCGAGGCGATTAAGACCCCGCGTAAAACTCCATGCGAAGATACCGTGCACGCCGGCGGTGGTCAAATCGGCAGGAGTCCGGCTTTTCCGGCTTGTCTTGGCGAACATGTATTCATGTCCAATATACACGCCGGGCGTCCTTGAGAGCCCGGCAACGAACCGACTATGATATCGTCAATGCAAGGCACCCAGCCAAAGCTCGACATCGTATTCGCGCTCGTCGACTCGGTCACCGCGGCCGCCGACCGTTTCCGGGAACTCGGATTTACCGTCGGAGAAGGCGGTCTCGATCTCGGTTCGGGTTCACGCTGCGCGACGATCGGATTCTCCGACGGATCGCTGCTGCAGTTCGTCGAACGTCCGGCGGGGGTTCGTGCCCGGCGCCGGCGTCGCCGTTGGCTATCGCGACGCGGCGCCGGCCGCGCCAGGAAACGCGGTACACCGGCGATCCTTCGCAGGACGGTCATAAACTGCGAACGAATGAAGCCCGGACTGATGGATTTCGCCGTGCGGTCACCCGGCGGAGATGTGAGCGACGCTTTCGGCGTATTAGCCTGCCGGCGACGCTTTCGAGTCCCTTTCGTCCATCAACCGGGCAAACGTCCGGGGCGCAAACAGACGACCGATACGGATCTCAGAATTCCGATCGACCAGCCACGGTCCCTGCCGATCGTACGGAACGAATCGGCCGCGCTCCCGATCGACGATCGATTATGCGATCACCGAAACGAAATCCAGGGGATCTTCCGAGTCGAGATCGGAGTGTGCGGGATCGAAGAGACACTCTCTACATACGAGAAACTGACCGGCGTCGCACCGGAGAGCTACGACAACGCAATCGAGGAGCGCCACGTTTTTCGGCTTTGCGGATTCAGCATCGAGATCGTTCCTGTCGACACAGCGCTCGAAGAAGGGGTGCGAGAGATCGGACTCAGGGCCGGATTCCGAGGGCATTACGCGGTGTTCGACGCCCATCGCTGTCACGGGATCGAGATGCACGTTCGCTACGTGGAGCCCGACAACACCGCTGAAACCACGACCGAGACCGGTCAGACGACACCGGTTTCCACATCCGAGAGGAACGAGCAGCATTCGGAAAGCACCTCCTCCGGAATTCCGTGAGATCCATCAAACTCAAAAAAGCGTCGTCTGCAACCGCCGCGGTCGAGCTCGCGCCCAAGATCTCCTCCGTGCTTCGGTGCGAGTACGGTGTCGAAGCGACCGTGCGACTGAAAGACAGGCAGGCCGCTGAGGAGATGCATGTTCCTGCTCCACCGACCTCCGGCTATCAACGCACCCGAAAACAGTATGAGTGCCTTCGGACGCCTGCCCTGCGTCGCGAGCGCCAGGGCAGTTTCCAGGGCCACCATTGCCCCCTGGCTGAATCCGGCGAACACCGCATCGTCGGTGTCGAGCTCGAGGGCATCGATAGTTTCCAGGAGCTCGGCGGACGACTCGGAGAGCCCCGGAGGATCGATCTCCCGGAGATTATCGAAGTACCCTCCGAACAGCGCTCGTTCGATTCCGGCGTCATCTCGCGGAAACCATGCACGTCCGACTATCCGCCCGTCGAATCGTATGAGCTTCGGCGCCTCCGGAACTACGGTGCGATACCGACCGATACACGAATGGGTAGATAGCGGGTAGAGATCCGCGGCGCTCGCTCCGAATCCGTGCAGAAGAACGAGCGGTGGGCCGCCGCCGTCGTGCTCGCGGAAGTCGACGCTCATGCAGAACGAACTCCGTCGGTAGTCGCGCGAACGAGCCATCCTTTAGCATCAACATACGAGACCAGCTCTTCGATTGCTCTTCGGACAGCCTGACTATCGCGCGAGCGAACCGTGATACGCGTACGGTATTCCGGGTTCTCCCAGTACGGATAAGAGCCGACGCTCACATCAGCGTGACGCTCGATAAAGGAGTTCAGCCAGTCGACATAGTCTGACTCGTATGCGGTGAGAAACACTTCACCGGTAGCGAACTCTCCGATCGGCTCAAGTTTTTCGATTATCCGATCTACCTTGTCACGAAGCGCCCGCGGAAGCCCGGGCAGTATGAAAAGATTCTGAAATCGGATGAGCGGCCACGTCACCCGCCCATCGTTCAGCCCGACATCCGCTCCCGCCGGAACCCGTGCCATTCGGCGTAGCGCTTCGTTCATCCGCTCGCCGTAATGGTTCTCGAGAAAGGCGGCCATTGTCGGATCTTCGATCAGATCGACCCCGAATGCGGTCGCCGCCGCCTCCAGGGTTACATCGTCATGCGTCGGACCGATACCACCGGAGCTGACCACGTACTCGAAACGTGGGGCAAGCTCACGCAACGCTTCTGCGATACGTTCGCGGTCGTCGGGGATTATGCGAACTTCTCCGACCGAGTAGCCGACCGCCGAAAACGAGCGAATGATGTAGTCGGAGTTCAGGTCCTTCACGCTGCCCGATAGCAGTTCGTCCCCTATCAGCACGATTCCGATCGTGCCGCGTGCTGCCTGGTTAGAATCAGACATGATCGACGCCAATGTATGGGAGCCCTTCGGCGGCGTCAAGCCGGTGGACCGAGGTAGGTCGAGGAGTGTGGGCCGAGGAGTGTGGACCGAGGAGGTGACAAGGTCGCGCTGCATCGGGTACGGTGGTAATACTATGTCAGACCAGTTCCGCTCGGCCGACTCACCGCTCGACGCGCAAACACCGGCGATTCGGGTTTCCGACCTTACGGTCGCGTACGACGATACGCCGGTACTCTGGGACATCGACCTCGATGTCCCCGAAGGTGTAATCATGGGCATTATCGGGCCGAACGGCGCGGGAAAGAGCACGCTCATTAAGGCGATACTCGATATCGTACCGATCGCGGCCGGAAGCGTTCAGGTATTCGGCAGCCCATTCCGCCGTAACCGCAAGCGCGTGGGCTACATTCCGCAACGAACCAGCGTCGACTGGGACTTCCCGACCACCGTCTTCGATGTCGTGCTCATGGGGTGCTACGGGCGCCTCGGCTGGATTCGCCGACCGTCCCGGAGCGACCGGGATGCTGCAATGGAGGCAATCGATACCGTCGGCATGACCGAATACGCCTCGCGACAGATCGGCGAGTTGTCGGGAGGGCAACAGCAACGAACCTTTCTCGCACGGGCACTGATGCAGCGATCCGACATCTATCTTATGGATGAGCCGTTCCAGGGCGTCGACGCTCTGACCGAAAAGGCGATCGTGCTGTTGCTGCGCGACCTGAAACATCAGCGCAAGACTGTCGTCGTGGTTCACCACGATCTGCAGACCGTCGAACACTACTTCGACCGCATCGCGTTGCTAAACGTGCGCAAGATTGCCGACGGTCCGAGCCGGGAAGTTTTTACCGAGGAGAACCTGAAACGGACCTACGGCGGTCAGCTCACTCCCATTCAGACAGCGTCGTGATAGCTACCGTACCTTCAAGAACATGCCGAACAGGATGATGATCAGTAACGCCTGAATGAGTCCGAAGCGGATAAGCACCTGCGTGTTCGACCACTCACGAACGTTGCGGAAATGGTCGTGCAACGGAAAGCGCACGGTGTGCAGTATCCTCACGTTGAAGAAGCGCAGTAGAAACACCTTCAGCAGTCCGGTGCCGCCGTTGACGAGAATTACCGTGCTTACGATCAGCAGAAGGAACGGATTGCGGGCGATAATAATCGATATGCCGAGATAGAAGCCGATCGCGCGCGAGCCCGCATCTCCCATTAGTATCTCACTGGGATAGGCGTTATACCAGAGATATCCCGAAAGACATCCCACAAGCACGAAGGTCATGATCGACCACGTTGCCGCATCCGGATAGTGTGGCAGGAGCAGATGAGCGGCGATTTCCACATGTCCGACCACGAAATAGAGAAATACTCCGATACTGATCAGCCCGAGCAGGACCAGCGAGCTCGACAGCCCGTCAACGCCGTCGGTGCAGTTCGTGCTGTTGATACTCAACCAGAGGATGATAACCGCCACGGGGACGAAGATCGCAGGGGGCACAAGAAACTCACCGGTCACAAACGGGAGCCAGATCTCCGAGCGCGATGTAGCGAGCAGCAACGCTCCGGCAAGTGCCAGTCCGAAGTCGAGAGCACCCTTTGTATACTCGGTCCACGGGTTGGAGCTTCGATCGTCGAAAAATCCGCTCAACATTGCAAGATAGGTAATCACGAGAATGAGTATTTGCTCGCCCTGAAGCGGCACCATAAGCAGACTCACGAGACAGAATACCGATATGAAGATGATCCCCGATCCGGTCGGTTTCCCCCGCGCCGCCCCACCCTGGACGGCGAACTCGCGCCCCCGGTCGGTCGGCAGAAGCCATCGAAAGCGAGGGAGAGCAAACAGGGTCACGAAAAACGCCACGATTGTGCCTGCGGCGGCGAGAAAGAGGTAAGAAGTGAGGAGTCGAAACGGCCCGAACGCCGGGGTGAATAACTGACCAAGGTGATACAGCATATGAGACAGTACCGTCCTGCCCCCGTATCCTACCGGCCCTCCGGTACGTTGCCAAGTGTACGAATTGTCTGCCTACGCTTCCGCTTGGGGCACGAAGCCCCCGCTTGTCCAGCTATCGCCGCTTCGAATAGGTTGGAGATCGATATGAGATCGCCTACGATTCATTCGATAACACGCGTATCGATGTTTGCCGCGCTTATCGCGGCCGGGAGCTATATTTCGATACCGTTACCGGGCTCTCCGGTGCCGGTGGTCCTCGCCAACCTGTTTGTCGTCCTTGCCGGAATCGTACTCGGCGCGAAAGCGGGTGCGGCATCGGTAATCATCTATCTCGCGCTCGGCGCGGCAGGCCTTCCGGTCTTCTCTGCGGGTGCCGGAGGTCTCGTGCATTTCGCCGGCCCGACCGGCGGTTACCTTGTCGGCTATCTCCTCGCTGCCTTGTGTGCGGGGTCGGTCGCACAACTGCTCCTGCCCGCCGACGCTGCACGCTCGCACCGTCGCACGGCCGGCACGGCGCTCTTCGGCTTCCTCTCCGCGCTCATCGGCCTGGCAGTAATCTACGTACCCGGTGTCATCTGGATGGCGCTCCTGCTCGAGCTCGACGCACCGTCCGCTCTCACCGCCGGTCTGATCCCGTTTCTGCCCGGCGACCTCGCGAAGGCCGCCGCCGCCGGGGCCGCGGTCCCTGCGCTCGTCGAAGCGCGTTCATCTATCGGTACGATGGCCGTCGGACGCACCCGGCGCGATGTGGAATCGTGAGCGCATCCACTCCTGTTCTCCGCGCCGAACACATAACCCTCGATACGTCGGAGTCTGTGCTCCTTCGCGATGTGACCCTTGACCTGCCGAACGCCTCCATGTCGGTCCTCGCGGGGGCGGTAGGGGCAGGAAAGAGCTTGCTCGCCCGAATCCTCGCCGGATTGCTCGAACCGAGCTCCGGAACCGTGTATCTCAACGGCACTCCGCTCAAACACGCGCGAGCACGAGGTTCGGGAGGCATAGCGATCGTCTTTCAGGATGCTTCGGCTCACTTGATCGGTTCTACCGTGGAGGAGGATGTCGCCATAGGCGTCCGCAGGACGCGGCGCTCGAAGGAGGAGTGCCACCACGCGGCCCGGACAGCACTCGTGCGATGCGGCATCTCGCACCTCGCACAGCGGCCGATCTCTCAGCTCTCCGGAGGAGAGGCGCGGTTGACCGCGTTCGCAAGTGCCCTCGTGCTTGAGCCTAACGTCTTCATTTGCGACGAACCGTTCTCGAACCTCGACTGGAACGGGGTATCGCGCGTTCTTCGCGTACTGGTGAATACCGTGCACGCCGGGGCGGCGGTCCTTGTCGTTACCCACGAGCTCGAGAAGGTTCTCGCTCACGCACGCCGCCTCTTCCTCCTCGACGAAGGCAAACTCCGCCTCTCGGTGGAGCTCCCGGCGGGCCTCAACCACTCGGCGAGAGCCGACCTGGAAGCAGCGGGTGTGCGCGCGCGAGGCCGGATCGATACCATGAGTTGGCTCAGATGAGACGACTGGAGGCGAGGCCTACATTTGCACCCGCTCCGGCGACCGGCCCATTGCGGCGTATCCCCGCCGGTCTCGCCGGCGGGGCGCTGTTTCTCGCTCAACTCATGCTCATCGTTGCCGATCCGATAGTGCTCGGCGTGCTGTGGGCGTTACTGCTTGCGGCATGTGCCGTCGGCAGACGACCGGTGGGCCGAGTCATACTTCGTGCCTGGCCGATTCTTCTGCTTGCCGCGATCACCGCATTCCGGCGAGCCGGGCTCGAGGGCACCGGGAACGCTGCATCGTTCGTGTCGCACGCGTCGGTAATCTGGCTCCGTTTCTGCTGGATGGTTCTGGCAGCGGACCTCTTCGTCTCGAGTTTTGCCTGGCAAAGCACGCTCGCGGGCATCGCAACCGAAACGGCATCCGAGCAAGCCGCCGGTTTGTTCGCACGCACGCGTACCGCAGTCGCACTTGCTGTCTGGCTGGCGATCGTCCAGCTGCCGCTCATCGTCGGTGTGCTGCGAACGCGTCGCGATGCAGCTCGTGCGCGCGGACTTCGCGGCCCTCGCGCGCTGATTGCATCTCTGATCACCGGCATTCTTCCCCAGTTGCTGCACCGCGCGGACACGTACGCGGAGGCGCTTATCGCTCGCGGTGTTGACGGCGGCACGACGAGGAACACGGACACTCGCACCTCGGACGTCAAACATGGTATAGTCCGCGACTATGAGTCTCGATTTCGAAACAAAGGTATTTGACAAGGAAACGATTTCGCTCGCAGGAACGACGGAGTCGATCGTCCGGGGCGGTCGACATCTCTTTCGGAAATTGCCGCAGGCATTCG
>SLAN01000343.1 GCA_007126865.1 Spirochaetales bacterium
AGCGACAGCGATCGTTGGGACAGAACTTCGGTAATCTCTGCATACATAATACCTCTCTGTCCGGTAACTACCTGCGAAAATGAGCTGGCGATTGTTATCCATAATCTTTGAGACACTTCTTTCGGGACACACAAACATGCTATTTTCACGATCGTGCCGGACACATACACGACGCCGGTGAAACTCGCCGGACGAAAACTGCTGACGTGGTTTTCGGTTTTCAACTCATTCAGCTATCTCCTGCTGTCCGGCCACATTCTCGTGCTGTTTCTGCTGCGGCTCGAGGCATCGCGTACAGTAGTTGGAATCGTTTCGAGTTTTCTGTACGCGTCCTTCTTTTTCATGGTGGCAGGAAAGAAGGTCGTCCAACGATTCGGGATCGTGCGCACATTCACCGCCGGCTGGTTGGGACGGTATCTCTCGATTCTGCCGCTGGCGGCGGTACCGTTCATTGCGAACGCCGGATACCGGGAGGCTGCGCTTTTTGTCTTCGTCGCAGCGGTATTCGGCTTCAATGCCTTTCGCGGTATAGGCCTGGTCGGTCAAAGCCCACTCATGGGAGAACTCTCTTCCGGTCGCGATCGAGGCGCCTTTCTGGTGCGTTTTCAGATTATCGCCAATCTGGTGGCGGTGTTCGCCGGGGTCGCGATCGCGCTGCTGCTCGGTGAACGAGCTCCGCTCGAGCGATACGCACTCTTCGTCCTCGGTGGTTTTGCTTTTGGAATCGTGGCAACAGCGATTATGAGACGAATTCCAGAACCGCCGGGAGTGCTATCCGGAGCAAGCGACTCCCTGCGATCCACGGTAGACCGCGTACTGCACGACAAACGGTTCCGCACTTTTGTCGCTGCGTTCTTTGTCATGGCTATCGTCTCGGGTATGGCTCGACCATTTCTCGTAGTGTATGCCCGGGAAGTCTATGCACAGAGCGACAGTCTGGTTATCGGATACACGGTCATCGGCAATCTCGGAGCCATTTCGATGGGGCTGCTCGCACGCTTGTTACTTGACCGAATAGGTGCAAAGCCTCTGATTCAGATATTCGCAACACTTTCGGCTATCGGATTGCTGCTTGCCGCCTGGGCGCCTCCTCTTGCCCCGGGCTTCGCCATAGTGCTCCTGGCCCTCATATTCTTTGTGTTCATGTTCGGGTCGATCGGAGCAGAATCGGCCTCGCAGAACTACTTCTACGCGCTTCTAACCCCTCGTGAACAACTGAACATGGGCATCGTCTACTTCCTGACCCTAGGTGTGGGCGGAACCATCGGCGGCGTAATCGGAGGAACCGCGCTGGACACGCTCTACGCGCTCGTCCCGGACGGAGGGCCACAGAGCGTCCACAGAATCTACTACCTGGCATTAGCAGCAGGCACGATACTGGTGTTCTTACTCTACGCACGCCTGGAGCGGCTCGGGGCACGCAGCTTCAGAGGAACGCTTGGTGTGATCGTATCGCTTCGCGATCTGCGCGCGATGACACTGCTCGATCGGCTTGAGAAAACGAGGGATGTCGACTCGGAGCGGTCGGTGATTCGCGAGCTCGGCGATTCGGGAAGCGAGTTCGCACGCGAACGCGTACTCTCGCGATTGGAGTCTCCCAGTTTCATGATACGAGGCGAGGCACTGCGAGCGCTCGAGAATCTGCCGATCGATCCGTCGGCCGAGAAGGCACTCATAGCCGAAGTCAGGGATCACGAGTTCACGACCGCGCATGTGGCCGCTCGCATTCTCGGAAACAAAGGGCTCCGTCGAGGTATATCGGTTCTGCGCGACTCGGTATACTCGGAGGACTACCTCCTCTGCGGTGCCTCGATGATTGCCCTGGCGAAACTCGGAGATCAGAAGGCGTTGGACCGCATCGAGATAGTACTCCGAGTCTCAGAGAATCCGTACGTACTCATCCATGCCGCGGAGGCCGTTCGCCTTCTCGAGAGTCGGAGGAGCATCGGGGTGCTCCTTGGAACGTTAGCGACCCGGACGGTTCCTACCGATGTTCGCGACGAGGTGATCCTGTCGGCCGCAGGACTGATCGGAATCGAGAGATGGTTCTATGCCCACTATACTCGCTTTCTCGATGATCCTCGCGACGGAATAGAGTTTCTGAAGCACGAAGCGTTGACCGCACGCCTCGATTCAGTGATACCGGTTCTCGATCTCACACTCGAAGACCCGCAGAGCTTCGCCCAGAGCGCCTCGTCACTTCTCCTGAAAAATCAGCGGCGCATTCTGCCGCCGGAGATCGAGGCTTCGTCGTTCGCCGGGGCGATCACCGACCCGCGGCTCTACCGCTACGAACGTGTCAGGTTTCTCTGCGCAGCACTATTGGTTGTGCCGGCGAACTCTGAACAGGCTCGATGAACCGAAACATACGGACTGCCCCGTTATGAGGTGCACGCCGACACGAACCGGGGGGGCGACGGATGAACGTAACGCGCCCCCGACACGCCGGCTGCTATCGATCGCTCGTTATGCCGATGGTCGTGTTACATGCCGCCTAGAGTAACACCTCGACGTCGGCTTGATCGCGTAGCTCATCGATGTAGTTGCGAAAGAGCTCCTGCTGTTCCTGCTGGCCGAGGAACTGTTCTATCTGCGGCAACGCTTCCTCGAATGATTGTACGCCCTCATCGCTTTCGTCGGTCTTGTGAATGATGTGATATCCAAACTGCGTCTCGACGATATCGCTCATTTCACCAACCTCGAGGTCGAACGCCACCTCTTCGAACTCCGGAACCATCTGCCCTTGTGAAAAGAAGCCGAGATCGCCGCCGTCCTGGGCTGTTCCATCCTCGCTGTACTCCCGCGCAAGCTCTGCGAAGTCCTCGCCTTCATCGATCCGTCTCCGGATATCCTCAATCCGGTCTCGCGCTTCTTCGCGCTCGCTCTCATCCATATTCTGGGTCAGAACAAGAATGTGACTCGCACGAACCTGCGGCGGTGTCTCGAAAAGCTCGGGATTGTCATCGTAGAACTCGCGGGCAGCCTCCTCGCCCACTTCGGTGTCGCGTAAGACGTCGCCCTGAAGAATCTCCTCGATTACCATCTGCTCCGCAATATCCGACTCGATCTCTTCCAGCGTGAGATTCTGCTGAGCAAGCGCCTCCTCGAACGCCTCCTCGCTCGGAAACTGTGCCTTGATCTGCTCCAGCTGCGCAGCGACATCCTCTTCGCTCGGCGCAATACCACGGTCCCTGCCGTCCTGCAATATCAGCTCGCGAGCGATAAGTTGATCGAGCAGCTGCTCTTCGATCTGAGATCTCTGTTCATCGTCGATCTGCATCCCTTGCGCCTGGTACTGCTGCATCTGCGCCTCGAGTTGGCGTTCGAAGACAGATCGAGTGATTTCAACTCCGTTTACAATCGCCACGACATCATCCGAGTTCTCATGTCCGCTCGCATTACCGCTCCCGCACGCGGTCACGACTGCAACTGCGCTCAGCAGAAAAAGGAACGCACCTTTCTTTAAAACCTGCATAGGTTCTCCTTCTGAATACATATAATCGGGGGCATGTGATCTACTATCGAGTACAGCATGCCGAACGAATTCTTGTAAACACCCGGGAACAGTGCGAACGAGGTCCGTGAGACCTCATCGCCTCGAATTGAGTTCGGGATCGTATTGGACCACCCACGCGGCACCAAGATTGGACAGAACAGTCTCGCGCCGTTCATAATGCCGCACAAACCGCGTCACTATTCGCCCACACAGCCACGAAACGCGTGCTGCGCGGGGGTACGCTTGAAGTATAGGTGAAGAGAGTTATACCTGATCATGAAATCATATGTTCATTTCGTCGATAGCGGCGACAACGGGATCTTGATACATAATCGCTCCGACAATTCTGTAATCGGGCGCATACAGGCACTGGCGCCCGGTGTAGCACGCATTGAGGCAGGGAATAAGGAGGACTTCGTCGATGCACCGACGCTTACCGCCGCGAACCGTGGCCGACACTCGAGTGAGTGGTGCGTCGTACACCCGGACTCGGTCGTTTCGGGGGCGCTCGAAATCCGGGTCGTGGCAGAGGTCGCAAATGGGACTGACGACGCAGCCGGTCCATGCGCATCCGGGTTGATTCGAAGCGTCGAGCTCGTTCAGAACGGCCACGTCCGGCAGCTGCGAGCGCTCGACAGCATCGAAGTGCCGTCCGAAGGGGTCCGTCTGCCGCTTTCGTTCGATGACCATCGGACACGCACTGCGTGCGAGACCGGGATCTGGTTTTTTCGCGACGCACCGCGACTCGTAGATCCGTGGGCATCGCTGCAAGCTGCTTTCGACGCGGATAACGAGGCGGTATGGGAACTCGATCCGCACGCGCCGGATTGGTACGTTTTCGCGTGGAACGGCGATGCCGAGTGGCTTCGCGGGCGCTTTCTCGATGTGACCGGTCCGATACCGATGCCGCCGTTGTGGATGTTCGGAATGTGGCATAGCCGGTATTACCCATATCGGCAGGAGGAGGCGCTCGAACTGATCGACCGCTACCGTGAACGCGGTTTCCCGCTCGACGCCTTCGTCGTCGACACCGACTGGCGCGAGGGCGGAAGTCGAGGCTACGACATAAACCGGGAGTTCTTTCCCGACATGCCCCGGTTTTTCGAGGATGCTCATCGCCGGCGTGTTCGTATAATGTTTAATGACCACCCCGAACACAAAGGACGGGAAGCCCTCGACGAATCTCTCCTTCGATATCGCCACGAGAACTTGACGAAACTACTGAAGATGGGGCTCGACGGCTGGTGGTTCGATCGGAATTGGCGCGAGATATTCTACGGACCACATCGCGGAATCGAGTCTTCGGTGTGGGGACAGCTTGTCTACGCCGAGATCGATCGCAGCCATCGCGGTCGGAACAGGGCTCAAATGCTCTCGATGCGGACCGATCACCC
>SLAN01000287.1 GCA_007126865.1 Spirochaetales bacterium
AACACGCACAAAGCGAACACGAAAACAAATTTTCTCATATGAAGTCCCCCTATCCTTTGGGCTTTGAGATCATTTCGTCCCTAAGCGTATCATGCTTTAGCGAACGCGCAAGTCTTCGCTTCTAATCTGAACGGAATAATAACCTGTTTTGGCTCGATTCGCCAGCCTGTGTGACCCCGTGAGTCGCAACTGGCCTTCTCAAAGCGTACCACCCCCTGGAGCCGCGCTCGCGATTCTCGCCCGGTTGCTCGACCGACCAACGGGTGTTTCGGTCGGCGGACCGACCGACATATTCGCACGAAAGGCGTCGGCTCTCACTGTGCGCGGTGTAGGTGTTCGACGAAACGGAGCCCTCGAGGTAAAACCCGATGCCGGCTTCTCAAGGTAGGACGCCGGGCAACAACCGATCAGAAGGCGATGATCCGAGCGTTACCGTAGCGGAGAATCGCCGGTGGCGGCCTCCGCGGGATCTTGCTCGCGATCGGAGATCGACCGTGCGAAGCGGTTTACCGTATCGTAGTCGATCCGCGAAATACTTTCTTTGACGCCGCTGACGGCGCGTACGATGAGCCGGTCCGCAATCGTCATTCGATCGAAGAGAAACTCGCCCCCGACGGTTGCGCATGCGATCGCGTGTGTACGTAGTTCGAGAGGGAAAACCTCCTCGAACTGTGTTCGTGCCGAAGACTCGTTCATGCAGCAGAGATAGAGCCCGACCCGTTTTCTGAGAAGGTCATCGAGATGATGAGTCATGAATGCCGAAAGGCGAGCCGGAATTCGGCCGATGTGTATCGAGCTTCCGATTATTACCGTGTCGTAAGGGGCAAGAACACATTGTGGCGACCGGCCACTGAGGTTCAGAAGGTCAACGTCGCCGGTCAGCCAATCAGCGAGGTAGTGCGCCACGTTCTCCGTGGTTCCGTGACGCGTCGTGTAAACGATAAGTGTTCTCATCCTTGCTTCTCCACCTCTTCCAGAAATACCTCGAATCACCGGAGAAAACAACCGGGACGAAGGAATCGGCGCGAAGATTGACCGGCGCAAGAGATTGCACGAGCTGCCCGGAACCGTGCGATCGTGATACCATCATGCGGGAATCTCACGAAGATGGGAGCTCTGTTCATGGGAGATAGTGCGTACGATAAGGCGGCCGAATTGCTGCAACAAGCCGGTATTTCGATCAACGGCCCGCACGCGTGGGATATACAGGTGAAGGAACCGGCATTCTATTCGAGGGTTATGGCCGGGGGCTCGCTTGCGCTCGGTGAGTCTTACATGGACGGCTGGTGGGACGCCGAAGCACTCGATGAGTTCATGGCTCGATTGCTCGAAGCTCGCCTCGAAGAGCGGGCGACGAGAGACCTGAGAACGCTGTTCACCGTGCTCAAGTATCGAATTGCAAACCCGCAGACTCCCCGCCGAGCGTATCGTATCGGGGAGCGACACTACGATATCGGCAACGACCTGTTCCGGATCATGCTTGACAGCCGTATGGTCTATAGCTGTGGGTACTGGCGGAATGCCGAAACCCTCGACGAAGCGCAAGAGGCGAAGCTCGACCTCATCTGCCGGAAGCTCGATCTCAAACCGGGAATGACACTCCTGGATATCGGATGTGGATGGGGGAGCTTGCTCAAATACGCAGCCGAGCATTACGGCGTCGAAGGCACCGGCGTGACCGTTTCCCGGCAGCAGGCCGAGCTCGCGCGCTCTGTGTGCGGCGATTTACCGGTACGTATCGAGCTCGACGATTACCGCGGCATTCGTGGTACGTACGATCGGATTGCCTCGGTTGGAATGGTCGAACATGTCGGCTGGCGAAATTACGGCGAGTTCATGCGCACCTCGGATCGACTTCTCAAGCCTGGTGGGCTCTTTCTCCTGCACTCGATAGGGTCGAGCCGTTCGAACCGAGGTGCGGACCCGTGGATCGAGCGGTACATCTTCCCGAACTCGATGCTGCCGTCGCTCGCCCAGCTCGCGGCGGCGGCCGAGCCGCACTTCGTTGCGGAAGACGTACACAATTTCGGTCCGTACTACGACCGGACATTGATGGAGTGGGAACGCCGCTTCCGTGAGGGTTGGAATGCTATTTCGGACCGGTATGGAGACCGGTTTTTCAGGATGTGGCGTTACTATCTCCTGTCATCCGCCGCCTCGTTCCGGGTTCGAAGGATTCAGCTGTATCAGATCCTCTACTCGAAGCGTCCGAGACCGGAGCCGGTTCGTCGAGAGTACTGAGTAATTGGCTGGTGTGCCGCGGGACGACGTGATATCTTCTCGCGGAATATACGCTCAAGATCGGAGGGTAATGCGGTGAGTTCACTTCGCAGGATACTGCTCTGTGTAGCTGTTTTCGTTGTTTTCGCGTCGGCGGGAACGTTCGCCGAATCGTATCCATCCTTTTCCTACGATGTAGGTGTCGGTTCGGGTTTCTCAACGCACGGAAACTTTGCCGAAATCCAGGCTGCTCTCAACACTCACTTTCGCTCCTGGCTGACATGGCGGAATTCGGCGTTCTACCGGATCGAGAGCGAGCGGGATGACTACTTCGGCCTCGACACCTCCATTCTCGCAGGGTATCGATTCCCGCTCGGCGACGGAATGAGTCTCGAGCCGAGGGCGGGCGTCGGATATCGTGTCACGAGCAGGATGGAGCACGCCCCGTTCGGCGAGGGTGGCGTGACGTTTCGAGCGTCCGCTTTCTCCGTCGGTGTCAGTGCGAAGTACATCATGTACAACCTCATCGAACCGTCGTACGGCAATGAGTTCATCTACAGCGTGAACGCGAGCGGGCGATTGAGGGGAACGTTTTAGTCCGACAATCTCGTGATTCGGGCGAGAATCTGACCACCCGGAACGGCGGCCGTCCTGGATACTGCGGCCGTCTTCCGAACGCTGCCGCCCCCGAGCTCTGTTCAGAGCCGACTTTGAATGTCGCGAATTTATCATCGAACGCGAATTATTTCTGTTGCACTCGGTGCGAGTTGGTGGTAGCGTATCTCTGCGTGCTGATCGAATGTGCTGTCTTATTGCACAAACGTTCAACCGACAATCGCCGATAATACAGCCTGAAAGCGCTGCGACACGGAGGATGCACTACGATGCCGAGAGTCGTATACACAGAGCCGGACGGAACACGAAAAGAGATCGAGGTACCGGAAGGCACGAGCGTCATGCAAGGTGCGCTCGATAACGGAGTCGACGGAATCGACGCGAATTGCGGAGGACACGCGATGTGTGCGACATGTCACGTGTACGTCGCCGGGTCATATCTGTCGATGCTGCCTGAGATGTCCGACGATGAAGACGATATGCTCGATGAGGCCGCTGCCGAACGCCGCGAGAACAGTCGATTGAGTTGTCAAATCGAGATGGACGAGGAGCTCGACGGCATCGAGGTCCAGATACCGGATTCACAGGGCTGAGTGCAGGAAGGCTGGGGTTACTCCTCCGGGGTTATGAGTATCGCGTGTCTAGGAGTTTGTCGGACATATGGGCAGAATTGAATATCGGAAGTGCTTAGTGCATATTCTCGCCGCGAGGAATGCATTCCGAGGTCGATGTATACGTCCGATACTCAATTCCGAAGTGAAGTCCGACAAACTCCCAGGTTGCGGCTCCGCCGGAGCGTAAATGCAGGCGACCGCCTATGCGGAAAGTACCGGACGTGTGTAATGCACGAAGCCGCCGCCTATGCGAAAAGTGCCGAACGCGTGCACGGTCGACACGGTGAAATAGACGAGTGAATATCAACCGGGCGACCGACCGAGACCTTGTCGCCACGCCGGAGAACGGTCTACCGTGAGGGCATGGCAAAGCGAGACCGGACCCCATGGCGATTTCTCGATGAATATCGCGGAAGCGAGTTCAACGGCACATGGCCGACGATACCGGAGCTGTTTCGCATTACGGCATCAAGACTCCCGACGCGGCGCTGTTTCACTCGATTCGACCCGGAAGAGCAGAGTTTCACGTATAATGAGGCGCTCGAAGCCATTCAACGGACTGCTTCCTATCTGCACTCGAAAAACCTGAAGAAGGGCGACCGTGTGGCGCTCACGGGAAAGAACTCCCCGGAGTGGGCAATCGCTTATCTCGGAATACTCTTCGCCGGTGGGGTGGTCGTGCCGCTCGACTATCAATTGAAGAACGACCACCTCGAGGAGCTTATTGCCTTCGTTGACGCGAAGGTGCTTTTCGTTGATAGCGAGAAATACGACGATCTCGCTCGAAAGGGTAAGGGAAAAGTGCGCGAACGCATCTCTCTTGCTCCGGAGAATCAGAACTATATCCTCGATCTGCCGGAATCTACCGCCGGGGAAGCCGGGATTCAGGCTGACGAGCACGATCTTGCCGCGATCCTTTTCACCTCGGGCACGACCGGGAATTTCAAAGGCGTCATGCTCACACACCACAATTTTGTCTCCGACTGCTTCCTCGCTCAAGCGAACATGAACATCTATTCGAGCGATGTGTTCTACGCCCTTCTCCCGATTCACCACGCCTATACGATGCTTGCCGTCTTCCTCGAGGCGATTTCGGTCGGAGCGGAGATCGTCTTTGCGAAGCGATTAGCAGTGGCTCAGATCCTCAAGGAGCTCAAGCAGGGACAAGTCACCATGTTCCTCGCGATTCCCATGCTCTTTAACAAGATGTTGAAGGGTCTCATGCGCGGTGTCCGGGAGAAAGGTGCGGCAGTGTACGGCGTAGTGCGCGCGCTCATGTTCTTCAGCGGCGGCATAAAGAAGCTTACCGGGCTCAATCCGGGCAAGGTGTTGTTCAAGGGGCTGCTCGCAAAACTCTCCCTCGACACGAACCGTATCTGTATCTGTGGCGGCGGTCCATTGCCGAGTACGACGTTCCGCCAGTTCA
>SLAN01000037.1 GCA_007126865.1 Spirochaetales bacterium
AAACCGGAGTCACGAAATCCCCACGCGTCGAGCGACTCCTCGTCGGAGGCGTCGGGCACGACCGTCTGCGGAACGATCCGATGGTTCTCAGCCATGGACCGAATACTAGGTAGACGGCACCCCGACGTCAAGGCAGCGCTCTCCTCCCGGAGCGACACCGCCACCGGGTCTCTCGCCGCGTCAGGCAGCGCGCCGGGACCGCGGTCGAATATCGACGCGCCACCTTGAAGCTTCGCCTCGAACGCTATACCGTTATGTACCCAGGAGGTGATGCCTTTGAGTATCAAGAAAGCAGTAGTTCTATTCGTGTTATTTGTGTTTGCGGCTTCGTTCGCGTTTTCGGCCGGACAAGCCGAAGAGACGCCCGACGAGCCGACTCTGGTACGCTTCGTCGAAGTAGGGTGGCTCGACATCGAAGCGACCACGGCCATGACCCGGCTCGTGCTCGAATCTCTCGGGTATGAAACAACGTCGGATGTAGTTTCGGTGCCGGTCGCCTATCAGGCGCTCGCGTCCGGGGATGCCGATGTCTTTCTCGGAAACTGGATGCCGTCGATGGCGTCGATTTCCGATCCGTACACCGAAGAAGGTACGGTGGAGACGGTGACCGATAACCTGCAGGGTGCGAAGTACACCCTCGCGGTACCGCAGTACGTTCACGATGCCGGTGTCACGAGCGTGGCAGATCTCGCCGACCACGAGGAGGAGTTCGGTGGAGAGATCTACGGCATCGAGGCGGGAAACGACGGTAACCTGCTGATTCAGCAGATGATAGATGAGGATGCGTTCGGGCTCGGCGGCTGGGAGCTCGTCGAATCGAGCGAAGCCGGTATGCTCAGCGAAGTCGGAAGCCGGACGCGCAACGACCAGTGGATCGTCTTCCTCGGCTGGGAACCGCATCCGATGAATACCGTGTACGACATCGACTATCTCGCCGATGCCGACGACTACTTCGGTCCCGATTACGGGGCGGCGACCGTCTATACGAACGTCCGGGCCGGTTATACCGAAGAGGCGCCGAACATCGGACGGTTCCTCGAAAACCTGCAGTTCAATCTCGATATGGAGAACAAGCTCATGTCGATGATCGACGGCGGGATGTCCGGCGAGGACGCCGCTCGCGAGTGGCTGCAGGAGAATCCCGCGGTCCTCGATGAGTGGCTCGACGGTGTGAATGCCGTCGACGGCAGCAACGGTCTTGCGACCGTTCGCGCGGCGCTCGGAATAGACTGAGGTAACGATGGCTCGCAACCTCGGAACGGTCGCGGTCGGGCTTGCCGGCGGGGCGGCGAAAGGGCTCGGAAACCTCGGCGCACTCAAGGCGCTCGAGGAGCGCGAGATCAGACCCGCCTACATTGCCGGAACGAGCGCCGGAGCGCTCGTCGGGGGCCTGTATGCGGCCGGGAAGAGTGTGGCGCAGCTCGAAGAGCTGCTCTCCGGGCTCACTCAGGGGGAAGTCACGAAGCTGATAGACCTGACGTGGGCCCGCGGCAGCATCGTCGCCGGCCGGAACGTGGAGGACTTCATCCGCGATCTCGTCGGCGACGTTCTCATCGAAGATCTGCCCATTCCGTTCACCGCAACTGCGGTCGACATCACCACCGGCGCCGGGTACCACCTGAATACGGGACCGCTCGTCGATGCGATTCGCGCGAGCATATCGGTGCCCGGAGTGTTCGAGCCGGTCGCCGCCAACGGCGGCTACCTCGTCGACGGCGGCGTGCGCATGAATATGCCGCTGGAGGTGCTGCACCGGTATCGCCCGGATACGCTCATCGGTATAAACATCCGCCCGAGAACCGCCGCGACCTACGACTGGAAGCTCACGAGAATCGATCGCGACCCGGTCGACGACACACCGTTCTGGGAGCGACTGACCAGCAGGTTGCTGAAACGGCAATCGGAAGCAGACGGCGAGGCGATCGCCGCCGCGGGACGTTTTCGTTCGCGAAAGCGCGACAAGGAGAACACCGCCCCGGGAACCGCCTATCTTTTCTCACGCGTCTTCGAGCTCGTGATGTACGAAGCGTCACAGGCGGAGGTCGAACGCGCCGCACCCGACCTGATTGTGGATGTCGACATGGAGGAGATCGAGGTCTGGGAGTTCTGGCGTGGCACCGAGGCTGTGGAGCTCGGCTACCGGCAGACCGGCGAGGCACTCGATCGGTTTCTCGCCCGGCGCGGGCCGGCCGGCTGGTGGCGCACCAGGGCGCGCAGGTTGGCGCGGCGGGTGTAGCGCCGGCGGACCCGGCGCAGCGACCACTCTAGCCTACTCGGCCCGGAAGCAGGCCGAAAGATGATCGTCGACGATTCCGGTCGCCTGCAGATGTGCGTAGACCATCGTCGAGCCGACGAAGGTAAAGCCTCGAGCGCGAAGGTCGGCACTGACGGTGTCGGAGAGCTCGGTTCGGGCCGGGACCTCGCCGAGATGCTCCGGTCGATTTACCTGTGAAGCTCCCCCGACAAATCCCCAGATATAGCGATCGAAGGAGCCGAACTCCCCCGCAACGCTCAGAAAGGCGCGAGCGTTCGTTCGAGCTGCGGCAATCTTCGCCCGGTTACGGATGACGCCGGCATCTCCCCGGATATCCTCGAGGGTCTCGTCGCTGAAGGCGGCTACCACCTCCGGATCGAAGCCGGCAAACCGTTCGCGAAAGCGCTCGCGCTTGCGAAGCACGGTCAGCCAGCTGAGACCGGCCTGGAATGACTCCAGGACCAGAAACTCGAAATGCAACCGGTCATCGTGCACCGGCGTGCCCCACTCCTCGTCATGGTAGCGCTCGTAGAGCGCGTCGCCTTTGCACCACGGACAGCGCAGCAGACCGTCGTCGCCGTGGTAGACATGCAGCCCGTGCTCGGTCAAAGCCGCACCCTCCCCGCCGCCTACGCGCGCGCGGCGTACTGAGTGTGAAGCAGCTTCGCGTATGCGCCGTCCCGATCGAGCAGCTCCGAGTGCGAGCCCACCTCCACGATCCGGCCCTCTTCCATCACGATAATGCGGTCCGCGTCGCGAATTGTCGCGAGTCTGTGGGCGATAACGAATGTCGTCCTGCCGTGACTCAACTCGTCCATCGCTTTCTGGACGAGCGCCTCGGTATTCGAGTCGAGGTAACTGCTCGCCTCATCGAGAATGAGGATACTCGGATCGCGGAGGAGCGCGCGGGCGAAGGCGAGAAGCTGTTTCTGTCCGAGCGAGAGACTCGATCCGCGCTCGCCGATCTCGCTCCGATAGCCGTCGGGCATCGCCTCGATCATCTCGTGTATGCTCATGCGCTTCGCAACGTCACGCACCTCCTGTTCGGAGGCCTCCGGACGGCCGAAACGGATATTCTCGAGCACCGACCCGGAAAAGATGCGCGTGTCCTGCATGACGACCGCAAGGTGCGAGCGATACGCACTCTGGGCGAGCTCGCGCAGATCGTAACCGTCGACGAGAACGGCACCGTGTAACGGATCGTAGAAGCGGCAGAGCAGGTTGATGATGGTCGTCTTGCCGGCGCCGGTCGGTCCGACGATGGCTACCGTTTCGCCGGGCTCCACGTGAAAGGAGAGATCGCGCGCGACGTACTCCTCGCCCTCGTACGCGAACCAGATATTCCGGAACTCGACCTCGCCGCTTATCGACACATCGCGCTTCGCGTCGGGCGCATCTACGATGTCCGGCTCCTGATTGATGATCTCGAAGACCCGCTCGGCGGATGCCATTGCACGGCTGAGCTGGTTGATCATATTGCTGATCTTCTGCATCGGCTGGAAGAAGCGGTTGATGTAGGTGAGAAAGGCCGCAATCACGCCGAGCGTGATCGTCCCCTGTGCGAGCAGGATTCCGCCGCCGGCGAGCACCATCGCCGGACCGATCGTGGCGAGCATGATCACACACTGCCAGAAGACGGCGAGCAGCGGATAGAAGCTTCGTGCCTGCGCGACGTAATCGGCGTTGATGTCGTGGAACATCGCCGTGTTCTCGTCTTCGCGGGCGAAGGCGCGGATCACCTTGATCCCGGAGATCGATTCGTTGAGGAAGGCATTGACCGATCCGAGCTTGCGCTGAATGCGGCGACCGGCGTGCAGGATCCGCGTCCGGAGAACGAACACGAGCAGCGCGAACGCCGGTATCGTGAAAAGGAGAATGAGCGCCAGCCGGGCATCGAGCAGAAACATCGCCGCGGTAATGCCGACGATCATGAATGCGTCGACGACGATCGTGTCGAGTCCGGCCTGAAGCAGCTCCTCGAGTACCTGCACATCGTTGGTCAGGCGACTCATGATCTTTCCCGCACGCTCGCGGTCGAAGTAGCGAAACGAGAGGTATTGCAGCTTGCCGAAGAGATCGCGGCGCAGCTCGTACAGCACCCGGTATCCGATGCGGACCATGAACAGGCCCTGTCCCCGCGCGGATAGATAGAGCACGGTGACCAGCCCGAGAAGCAGCGCGGAGATCCGCAGCAGTCCGGAAACATCGCCGGCTGCGATATGCGTATCGATGCCGTGACGCAGCACGATCGGAATGAGCACGGTGGAGACGACATTCACAATCGCGAGCGAGTACATGATCGCCAACTGTTTGATGTACGGTCTGAGATAGGCGGCGAACTGTTTGAACAGCGGCCAGTCGAACTCGGCGGTTTCCTTATCGTTGTCGACAAGGACCTGTTCTACGCGGCTCTTGCTGATCATTCGGTGGACTCCTGGATCGGGCTTCCCGGGGCGGCAGTCTGCGCGGCGTAGGTGGTTCGGTACAGCTCGTTGCGCTCGAGCAGCCGATCGTGCGAGTCCATGTCGCTGATCGCCCCGTCTTCGAGCACGATAATCCGGTCGGCGAGCGCGAGCGTCGACACCCGCTGAGCGACCAGGATCGTCGTGCGAT
>SLAN01000051.1 GCA_007126865.1 Spirochaetales bacterium
TCGCGATCCTCATTCAGAACTCCTCGACATCCGTGTCCGACCAGAGCTCTTCAACATACTCCGGATCGGCAAGCTCTTCACCGTCGTACGGCGACTCGTATAGATCGGTGAGCACCCGAATTTCATCCACGTACACGTAGAAGTTCTCTACCGGCGTTCCCGGACGCGTCCACACAACGAGTCGAGTCAACTCCAGTTCCCGAAATCGAGGCAATGTCGGCGAGGTCTGCGGTATTCGCGCCGGAATGTGGGCGCGAAGATTCCGCCAACCATCGTAGGCGATATCGCCCATCCGAATCACATGTTCAACGCCGCGATGGTCGCGAAGGTGGGCATCTACGTACATGTTTCGGTTCGAGCCCCACACCCACATGTCGATCGTCTGCGCGGTGCCGGGTATGGGGATACCGGTAGGAATCTCTTCGCCGTTTTCGTCGACACCGACCGGAACCAGCTGCAGGTAATTGAAGCCGGTTCGGTTGAAGGCGGCGTTGACTCCGAAGCTCGACCGCTCTTCGTCCGGACGACGTCGATAGAGCGCATCCGGTCCGGTGGCCAGATAGCCACTTCGCGGGTATCCTTCGGCGATCATCCGACTTCCTCGAGCAGTCCACCGGATATCGTTCGCGCCGGTGAAATCTTCTATAACCTCGGTTTGAATATTCGTCGGAGTTTCCTGTCCGACCAGAGACGCTGCGAGGAGAACGAACAGCGCGCTCATACAGATTCTCAAGAGGCGGCCGTCTCTCATCCCTGACTCCTCCTTGGGTGTTAACACACAGCCCATCCATGGTACTGCAAAGTATCTCGAAGTATATGGTTGGCCTATACCGTTGTCAAACCGAGCGCGCAAACTCGCTACCGGTCGGCGGTACCAAGCTCCATTTCCACCACTGTACGCTCTCCGTGCGACAGATCCATGGCAACTCGAAAGACCTCCTCGAGGGGCCGTTTGAACCAACTCACTACTCTATCGCTCTTCGGCCCCGCGGCACCCACCTCGTAAGCCGCAGCAAGGGCGAGGTTATGTCGATCGGATTCCTCTTCGACAATACTTCCTCCACGGCTAATCGATGCTACCACCACGCTCGACCCGGAATCGGCGACTTCGCGAATTGCACGGCGCAGCTCATCGTCTCCCGGCTCGCTGAAAAAGCGCCGTCGCTCGATTGTCCCGGCATCGGAGCCCGACTCTTCGAGAGCATCGTAGATCCGGTGGCTGCGCTCCCGGATCGTGCTGTTGGATTCGTCGCTGAGCAGGAACAGTGCCGGGACGCCGGTGCGGTCGGAATCGTTATCGACCGGGGCTACCTCGTCGCGATACCGATCGCGATGAACGGATGTGATCACCCTCGCCAATTCTTCCACTGCGGTTCCGTCACCGAAGGTGACCGACGCGAATCGCTCGTTATCGGGCTCGGCGCCAACTATGACGACGACCGCCTCGTGGTCGGAAAGCCGTTCGTGCGCTATGTTACTCAGGATCGCCGGTACGATGAGTGTCGTTTCTCTGTGACGGTCGCTGATTCGAGAAAGCGATTCGCCTGCCCGGTCGAGCGTCTCGATGCGCTCATGTACGATACGATCGCCGAAAGACGTCGCCTCTCGCGCGGAGCGACCAATTGCTTCGGCTCCGCCGTAGTACACTTCGGTGGCACGATCTGTTACGAACACCGCACGCGGGGTACACCCGCCCAGAAGAACCAGTGCGGTTACCACCGCCGCTATGCTGAGCCGAGACTGCATCTGTCGTAGTTGGCGTATTCCGGCACCAGATCGATTCACGGTATCGTGGCGCTATCGTGACACGACGCCGAAGGTGTGGCAATCACCGGTCGGGAGAGACGGTCGATGCGACCGATGCATCAAGCGAACGATCGGAAGTAGAGCCCCTGAAGGAGATACACGGCCCCGACCGCCAGCGCCAGAAGCGCGATGTTCACTGCGATCGCTCCGGCAACAAACCGCATGGCAAAAAGAACGGATACCGCCACAGGTATAACGATCACGATCAGCGTGGCGAAGAGATACACGATTCGCAGAGAACCGAACTCGTGTCGGCCGGCCGTCGCAAGAGCGGGAAGGAGAAGCATGAGATACACTCGAATGGAAGGGAGTAGGAACAGATCGTAAACGGAGTGATAGTGCCCCGAGTATACGACTTCGATCAATCCGACCACCGAGAAGAATCCGGCCACGAATGAGCTCAGCCCGATATAGAGATCGGTCGAGCGTTCTTCGAAGAGCCAGCGGGCCGACACGGTTACACCGAGGACAATGAGGAGTGCCGGACCGGTTACATCAAAAGCCCCATGGAATAGCGAGAGTGCCCACGGTTCGTAATCGTAATCGACGAATCGCTCCAACCACGAGAGCAACCCATATACCGGCAACGCGAATATGCCGCCCCGAATCGCAGGGGTGATCAGTACCTTCTGCGGCAGATTTCCGCCACCCATGAGTGCGACAAGAAAAAGAAATGAGAGCGGCACCGCCGTCAGCAGAAACAACAGCATAATCGGCGTCGGACGGTAGCACGGCCGACAAGAGCAAATCAAGTAACGGACATTGACAGTGTCGGACGGTGTGCCTAGAGTCTCGCATATTCCGATGGCAGACCGACCCAACGATACAGGCAATTGCGGCATTGTCGAGCCGCGCTACTATACCTTCGGCGAGAGGGACGACGATCCGGGTGTGCATCTCGACTGCGGGCAGGAGTTGCGCCCGGTGCGTCTCTGTTACGAGACGTACGGTACTCTGAACCGCGATCGCTCCAACGCTATCCTTCTTCTCCACGCGTTTTCCGGCGATGCACACGCGGCCGGGTATCATCATCCCGAGGACAAGGGGCCCGGATGGTGGGATATGATGGTAGGCCCGGGGAAGGCGTTCGACACCGATCGCTACTACGTGATCTGTTCCAACGTTATCGGGGGGTGCAGCGGGTCTACAGGTCCCGGCTCCGTGAATCCGACGACCGGCCGGCGTTACGGACTCGACTTTCCGGTAATCACGATCGCGGATATGGTACGGGCTCAGGTGCGCCTGATCGATTATCTCGGGATTGACAGATTGCTGGCGGTGGCCGGTGGCTCGATGGGAGGAATGCAGGCGCTCGAATGGGCGTCCAGCTTCCCCGAGCGGATCTCGGGGTCGATCTGCCTCGCTACGACGGCGCGATTGAGTGCACAGGGAATCGCATTCGATGCGGTAGGACGTAACGCGATTATGAGCGACCCCAGGTGGAATAACGGCGACTACTACGACTCCGAGCCCCCGGCCCGCGGGCTCGCGATCGCTCGCATGATCGGCCACATCACCTACCTTTCGGATGAATCGATGAGGCTCAAGTTCGGTCGCCGCCTGCAGGAGCGGGCGAGCGCCGAGCTCGACCTGTTCGAACAGTTCGAAGTCGAGAGTTATCTGGAACACAAGGGCGGTACATTCGTAGATCGGTTCGATGCGAACAGTTACATCTATCTCAGCAAAGCGATCGACTATTTCGACCTTGTCGAGTCCAAGGGCAGCCTCGACGCTGCATTCGTCGACTCGAGCTGTAAGTTTCTCGTACTCTCATTCACCAGCGATTGGCTCTATCCCGCGTATCACTCGAAGGAGATTGTCCGCGCGCTCATGCGTCTCGGCAAGGACGTAAGCTACACGGAGATTTCGAGTCCATACGGGCACGACGCGTTTCTGCTCGAATCCGAACGTCAAGCCCCACTCGTTTCCGCGTTTCTCAATACGCTCATGAGAGAGAGGGAGGCCGATGCATAGATCCCCGATTTCGTACGACCGCATCGTCGAGCTTGTCGAGCCCGAATCCACTGTGCTCGATCTCGGATGCGGCAACGGCGAACTGCTGCAGCGATTGCGATTGGAGCGTTCCGCTCACGGACGCGGTGTCGAGATCGAAGAGTCGCTCATTCGCGAGTGTATCGCAAACGGAATAAGCGTCTTTCAGGGAAACCTCGATGAGGGTCTGCAGGATTACGAGTCGCAGACCTACGACTACGTGATATTGAACCAGACGCTCCAGGTCGTTCACCAACCGATTGTGCTCCTTCGCGAGATGATTCGTGTCGGCCGTCGCGTGATTGTCGGCTTTCCGAACTTCGCGTTCGTCCAGAACAGGGTGCAACTGACCGTCGGCGGACGTATGCCGAAGAACAGCACGCTGCCGTACGAATGGTACGATACCCCGAATATTCATCTCTGTACCTATCGTGACTTTCATCAGCTCTGCCGGCAGGAACAGATCGTCGTGCTCCGGCAGATTTGTATGAACGGACGCTGGAGAATACCCGCAGGGCTCCGGAATTTGCTCGCCATCGACGTTTATTTCCTGCTCGCAGGTCGACATAGGAACGGCATCGCGGCGAAGGCATCGTATGGTTAGTTCTGGACAGAGATCGCCGTGCTTGCTATAGTGTCGCCTATATTCCGCCGGGATGGATAGATAACCGGTTATTCATTCCGGCTGCAGAATTGTGGGCCGCAACGCGAACAGCGGTTCGTGTGCCGGCACGCCACGGGGTAGGAGGTAGATTGGCTTCAAAGGATTTGCGGGTTAATGAAATGATTCGTGTGCGCGAAGTGCGGCTGATCGACGACGACGGTAATCAGCACGGCATTATCGCTACACCGGAAGCAATGCGAATGGCCCAGGAACGCGGTCTCGATCTTGTCGAAGTCGCACCGCAGGCGAAGCCACCCGTATGCAAGCTTCTTGATTACGGTAAGTACAAGTTCGAGCAGGACAAGAAGAACCGGGACGCCAAGAAGCACCAGAAGCAGGTCAAGCTCAAGGAAATCCGCATGCAACCGAAGATCGAGGGGCATGACCTTGAGTTCAAGACGAA
>SLAN01000079.1 GCA_007126865.1 Spirochaetales bacterium
CTCTGAGCGCGGTTCGCGATTCGAAGTGGGCAAATCGCTTCGGCGCCGGGATACCGCGGTCCGATATCGTGTGAATGACGCGCCAGAGAGGCCGGCGATGTGTAGCACAGCCTGCCGGTTGCCGGACTCCCGAACCATGTATTCGAGAGCGTTACAGTAGGCAGGTCAAAGAGCAGCTGCCGGCCGGGTGCGCCGATCCACGCGCGAATCCAGAGCGGAATGGAGGTGAATAAGAGATAGCGCGCGCCGGGGGCGAACTCGAGCGGGTTCTCGGTGTGGACCACGACCGGTCGGTCGGGCATTGCCGGTTGAAAGACTACCTTCGATTCTCCGGATGCGGGAACGAACGTCGTCCACGATCGCTCCTGCTCCGAGTTAACTTCCGGGTTACCGATTTGTGCGCACGCATACTGCCATGTGGTCCGCGTACGCCGAATCCACACTCGTAGCGGGCCGAAGTCAATCTCTTCGATACATTCCGGCTCCAGCTCGATCGCCGCCCACATGGTTCTCGAAAGAGCGGCTTACTCGTCGGAGCTCTCGGCGGCGGCTTTGGCCGCTTTCTGTCGTTCGGCCCTCGCTTGGCGGCGCTTGCGATTGGTGAGCGTTGCCTTGGCGGTCTTCGATACCATGACCTTCTCACCATCTATCTCTTGCTCATAGAGCAGCTTGACTCCGGTCTTCCCCGTGATCGGGCACTTTCCCCGCGCACGGCTCTTCTTATCCCGGATACCCGAGCCTCTGTGTGCTTTGGACATTGAAAATTCTCCTCGATAAAAAACGAGGCCACGCGCATCCGCGAGGCCCCGTATTCGTTTCAGCAGGCGGATCGTATCCACTTCACCGCCGGCAGGTCAAGCTCCCCGACCGATTCAGTCGTTTCGATCGAGCAGGAATTCCACGCGGCGGTTCTGCCAGATCTGGTCGAGCTCGTCGAACGGCACCCTCGGCCGATCGCCTCCGATCGCTCGAACCGTCATACGGTCGAGATCGACCCCGAGAATGGCGAGCGCGTCGCGCACGGCTATTCCGCGCGCCTCCGACAACGGCAGCAGGAACTCCTCCTGCTCCCACTCCATCTCCTGTTCGGTCCGGTAGCGGATATGGTTCGCATGACCTTCGATGATGATATCTCGGTCGGGGAACTCGTTGAGAACCCGCGCGAGGCTGCGCAACGTCTCGAGATTTCTCTGCAAGCGCTCGTTGATCTCGGCAAAGAGATACGAGCGGAACGGCTCGAATTCGATACTGGGCACCACGATTCGCAGGCGGCCGTTCTCGAGCCGAACGATGATATCGGTAAGAATGCCGAGCTCTGCCGTGGATACGTTTCGCAATTCGTCGCTCACGGTGAAGCGAGCAGTGTATTCCACTGCGCTCAGGACCATCTCGCCATCGTCGAGAATTCCGTCCCATTCCAGCTCGGTCGGAGGATCGCCGGTGCCGTCGAATCCAGCCACGACATTGCTTTCGGGGTCGAACAGCTCGAGCGACCAATCTCTGATATCACTCCACTCGTCCTCCGCGGAGAGCGTGATATCGAGGGTCTGCATTTCGCCGTTGTGCTCCGGCGCATACGGCAACGGCTCGGCGGCGATATCGATCTCCGGACCGGTGGCATCCACGAGCACATCGCGGTCGAGGTAGATTTCGACCTCTCCGCCGGCATCATAGAGAATGCGGAAGCCGACGCGGTAGTAGCCGTCGACGATTTCGCCGACGTCGCTCCGGCCGTCCCATTCGACAGTCTCCGGCGGCACCCCTACACCGGCGATTGTACGGAACGACTCGCCGTCTACATCTTCAATTACGAGCATCCACGATTCGATGCCTTCGGTCTCTTCGGGTTGAATCGAGACCGGAAGCGTATCGCGATAGCCGTCGGCGGTCGGAGCGAACGCGTCATACGGAACCTCCAGGGCGAGCTCCGGTGCTTCCCGATCGACTGCGATCGGAGAGCTTACGGCGGTCGGCTGATTTCCGTTCTCGTAGAACACCTGCAGCTCCGCCTCGTAATCGCCTTCCGCAACCGGCCGATTGAGCTCATCCCGGCCGTCCCACACGAAGGATTCGACCGCCCGATCGGCTTCGAACGTCCGTACGACCTCGCCGTCGATCAGCCGAATGACAACTCGTAGCGACTCGATACGATCGGTCACTTCGAGTATCGGGCGGATGACCACTTCGTCGTGTATACCGCGGAAATCGGGGGCAACGACGCTGTCGCTGAGCTCGATATCGATAGGCGTCGCCCGTGTATCGAGCACGAACGATACGATATTCGACTCGCCGACGTTGCCGGCGTCGTCGGTTCCGCGCAGGAACCCGGAATAGACACCGTCGGGAAGCATTTCGCCGTCGAGATCAACACCGCTCCATTCGATCGGAAGTATGTCCGGGGTGATGTTGTACCGTTCGATGAGCTCGTCGAGCTCGAGCTCGAGTTGAACTCCGTCGACTTCGATCACCGCCTCCCACGAGGCGTCGACATCCCAGTGACCGTCGACGTACAGAGTCGGCCGTGTCTCTCCACCGAAGACCGGCGGCGAAGTGGTGACCTCCGCGTCGGGCGGAACGGTATCGACGATAATGGGAGTTGCGAGAGAACTCACGCGCACCCCATTCTCGTACAACACCGAGAAGACGATATGGTACGCGGCATCGTCGACGATCACTCCCGCTTCGTCGCGACCGTCCCAGGTTAATGTATCCGGCGGCGTACCATCTCCGGAGAAGGTACGGAACTCGATCGACTCGGTTGCCGAATCGAGAATTCGGACATCCCACTCGACGATCTCGTGGATCTCCTCGAACTCGAGCCGAATGTCGACCTCCGGCCTCGGGCCGTCCGGGCTGAATGCGCGATGACTGGTGGAGACTCGCACTTCTCCCTCTTCGGTTGCGACCCGCAGGTCCTCGATTCTCTCCACAACCGTATTGCCGGGTCGATCGCGTCCCTCGAGCTCATAGGTATAAATACCGTCGGGTACAATCTCTCCGTCGTCGTCTCGACCGTCCCACGAAAAACTCTCCGGCCGACGGTCATCGGCAATATTCTGCCTCCGTAACTGCTCCGGATCGTACTGTACCGGATTCTCCCAGCGGTATTCGCGCACCACATTGCCGCGTTCGTCGATGAAGCGGCCGATCCAACGGACTTCGCTACTTCCGTCCTGATCGATCGGCAGCTCCTCGCGCATTCCTTCGACACCCGGGCTGAAGACCGTGTACTGCGGCTCCAGCAGCTCGACCACCGGCGGCTCATTGTCGACGGTGAGATTCTGTGGCGGCGTCCGATAGGTCATGTCCTCATCGTCGGTGACAAAAAGCTGGTAGATGTAATCCCCATCGGGCACGAAGTTTCCGTCGTTATCGACTCCGTCCCACTGTAATCCCCGAATAATATCCGGGTCGATCGCCGGACGCTCTCCAATGCCGAACAGTCGACCGAAAAATCCGCGCGTATCTTCGACCTCCTCGCTCTGACTCCAGACCTCGTTGCCCGCTCCGTCGAAAACGACCAACTCGTAGGCGAGTAACAGGCGGTCCGGCGCGGGGGCGACCTCGGGATTGAGCTGAAGAACCCGGTGTTCAGCCTCCGGGTTCGCTGGTGCAATGAACACCCGCGGCTGGCGTGGTATATCGACTACCGTCGTTCCTTCCTCGGTCTGACCGGCGGCAAACGCCATTGAGGCCGCCGACAGGAACATGAGCACCACGATCCCGGCACATACACTGGTTTTTTTCATCTTCAAATCCTCGACATCATCGGCCCCTTGAGACCGGTTTTCTCAGAATTTCCACTATAGATCATAACAGATTCGGACACAATTGCCGAATAAAAAGAGCCGTTGGCGGCAATCATCAGCTCAAATTTTCGCGTTACTACCAATGAAGCATATGAATATACGAGAAACACCGGTCGACGAACGACCACGGGAACGGTTGGCATTGTTCGGGAGTGAGCGACTCAGCGACACAGAGCTCGTTCAGGTGATTATCGGCAGCGGAACGAAGGAGCGGAATGTAGTTGTTCTCGCCGAGGACGTTCTCGCGCTTATCGACCGACGCGGCGCCGATCTCGGTTATTCGGAGTTGCTCGGGGTCAGCGGGCTCGGGACGGCGAAAGCGGCGGTAATCTGTGCCGCCTTCGAGCTCGCCCGACGCACGAACTGCCCCCACCCGACGCGAATCGCCGTACCCGCGGACATTCTGCCGATCGTGCGTCACTACGCGGAGCGAAAGCAGGAGCATTTTCTCTCGATAAGCCTTAACGGCGCTCACGAAGTCAAATCGGTACGCGTCGTGTCCATCGGGCTGGTCAATCGCACGATCGTCCACCCCCGGGAGGTGTTCGCCGATCCTTTGACCGACCGCGCGGCAGCGATAGTCGTGGCACACAATCACCCCTCCGGACGCGTCGAGCCGAGCATCGAGGACCGTGACGTAACGCGAAGACTGCGCCAGGCGGGCGATACACTCGGCCTGCGCCTGCTCGACCACGTGATTTTCAGTACTCGCGGCTATTACAGCTTTCTCGAGAACGGTGAGTTGTGACGGCGACCGCTACCGTGGCGTCGGGAGATCGGCTGAACTGCACCGGCCGCGTCGGGAGATCGGCTGAACTGCACCGGCCGCCGCGGCATTCGATCGCCGGCGGTCTCCTATGCCCCGGCACCGCGAATGCGCCGCTCGGCCCGGTCAAGTACCGCGCGAGTATTCTCGAAGCTCACCCGCTTCCTCGCCTCGTCGTACGGCAGCCAGACGAGCTCGGCGATTTCCGCGTCCTGACGCTTCGCAGGGTTGAGCATACGCGCCCTGCCGAGAAAGTATGTGACCCATTTCCGGCGACCGC
>SLAN01000282.1 GCA_007126865.1 Spirochaetales bacterium
ACGGGTCGATAACCGCCGAGAGCCCGCTCCTCCCCAGAAACGACTCGATCCGGGCGGCCGGTCGCTGGAAGTTGGTGATGAACTCGTCGCCGACTGTCGACAGGTAGAGGCTCGGCCGCCAAGCGAGCACCAGACGCCACGGCGACCGGCTGCCGACCTCCGCGCCGGCCCGCAGATTGATCCCTCCGGGCGATTGCGACTCGGCCCCCCAGTACGGCCCGTGAACGAGACGGAGAAACGGACCGATGCTTGCGAAGGGACGCGTTTGCCGGTGCGCCGCGCGCAACATCGCACCGAACTGCAGGTGCACGTTGGTCAACGGCTCGCTCACAAAAACGCCACGCTCCTCGTCGCCGTTGATGCCGGCGCCGATCGGGACGAATCCGACGATGTAGCTTTCGAGCGCAAGCTGCGCATAGATCGTCTCACCGAAGGGGTAGATCCCGGCCGCCAGCTCGGGGTAGGCGAGCTCCGAGAGCGCCCCGTCGAAGAAGAAGCGCGCCTTGCGCTTCTGGGCGAGCTCGACCGTCACGTCGTCTTCTCCGAGAAAGACCTCGCCCCCGACCGGATAGATGAAGCGACCACGCGCGTCGTACTCGTAGGCGAACGGAATAAGCAGCTCGAGCTCGGTCGCACCATCCCCTCCGATAAGCCCGCTCGCCTGCTCGATGCCGTGAATGCGGGTGCCGGGAAGACCGGTGAACGTCAGCGTGCTCGTCCGCCGCTCGGCAACCGCGGTCGCGACGATCTCCTCGGCAACCTCGGCGAAGCGTTCGGCAACCGGATTCCAGATAATACGGAAGATGCGCAGTCGCTCGTCGAACGGCCCTTCGACCTGCTGATCGAGCAACGGCTCGGCGGCGAGCACCGAATAGACGCGGATGTCGGCGAAGAACAGCTCTCGTTCGCCGGTCAGATCGATTTCGATCCACCCGAACGCCCCCTCTTCGAACGAAAACCTGCGATTGTCGGCCACACCGTCGGGAACGCGGAGGAAGACGAGCTCGTCGCGCTGAGCGGCGAGCGAGGCGATCAGCGTGTCGACGAGCGCGTCGACCTCGGCGCCGGTGAGGCCGTCGGTTTCGTCGCGCACGTCATAGAAGACGGTGACGGTGAAGTTCTCGGGAATCTGCGCGGATAGCGCTCCGGCAACGGAGATGAGCAGCAGTACGGTGAGAGCGACGACCGCGAAGCGAGTCGCAGACCGAACCATCATCTGAAAAACACCCCCACGGTCAGATTCGCGCGCAGCCCCGGTTCGAGGAAGGCGATCGCATGGTCGAATCCGTACTGCACATCGAGCTCGATAAAGGGCGCGATGCGACCGAGATTCGCTTCGACGAAGAGGCTCACCGGCATTACGAACGGATCGACGAACAGCTGCGGCGGCAGATCGCCGTCGCGCCAACCGCCGGGGGTCGCTATCATGGTGAACTGCGATCCGGCGCCGAGGCTCGCTCCCATGCGGATGGTGCTCGTCACCGGGCGGAAGAGGTACGTTCCGGCGCGCAGGTCGAGATCGATGTTATAAAAGGAGAGGGTCCGGTTGCGAAAATCGGGAAAAAGCGAGAGAACCGCGTTACCGCCGACAAAGAGCTCACCCGGTTCCACGTAGTAGCGAATGCCGGCGCCTCCGGCGAAAATGCGCTGCGGCCGGTAGCGGGCCGACCACTCCCAGCGCCGGTGCGGACGAAGGCGCGGCAGCTCGACAACCATCTCGGCGCGATCGACCTCGAACTCGAAGCGTTCCGGATAGTGATCTTCCTTCTCGACGCGCACATCGACGGCGGTGCCGACCGGCACGGGGAAAAAGGGCGCACGCACGCGTCCGGCGGCGATCGTGCCGATTTCCAGGTCGTCGCCAAGCACGACCCGGGCGCCTTCGTCGCCGCCGGTGAACTCGAGCGACACCAGCGTTTCCGGAAGTGCCGGCGGCTCGCCCGCCAGCCTCACTTCGTGGGCGCGGCGTACCGAGGGGGCAAGCTCCCCGCTCATTTCCCGGGCGTTCTCGACGAAGGTGATGTCGGCCCGCCCCTGCCGGATCGAGCCACTCACGAATGCGCCGGTGGCGACCTCGTACACGCTCGCAACGACGGTAACCCGTCTCCCGCGTACATCGATAAACGGACGCAGCACATAGTCGGCGTTCGCACCGGCGGCGGCGTTCAGCACCGCATCGAGCGTACCGTTATCAACGTCGATCTGCGAGACGACCAGCCCGTGAGCCTGCATACCCTCGGACAATCCACGCACGGTAATCGCCGCATGCCGCTCGATTTCTTCCGCCGCGATAAGCGGGGTCGGCGACGCGATTGCAATATGGGGTACCTGCGCGCCGGCGGTCGCGATCGGAACGACCGCAACCGCGAACGCGACCACGACACGCCGGTATCGGCGGACCGGAGTCGAGAAATTCCTTCCGAGGTTGACTAAACGACGAACCATCGCGGACTCAATGGAGTCTCGCGCAACCGTCATGGTGAGTCAAGCACGTAACAAAATATTTGCACTTCGCGGAAGAACACGGCATCATAGCAGGGAGATGAGTGATCCGAATATGCCCGAACGACTCGAGGACGCCGCTATCCACCGGGAGGACCAGGAGGAGATCCGGAAGGAGATCGAGCGGGTCGCCGCCGAGAACCGGATCGCGGTGGACGACAATACATTCGCCGTCCAGCCGGCGCGAAAGGGGTACTCTCTTCCCTTGCTCGTGAACGTCGGTGCGGTGCTGCTCGGCGCGGCATTGCTCATCGGCATTGCCGCATTCTTCCGCAGCGAAGAGGCACAGGTGCGCGCGGAGACGCAGTTCGGAGCGAGCGCCCAGGGCCGTATTGTGCAGGAGCTTCGGCGAGAGGCGGAAGAGGCGCTGGAGGAGAAGGACCGCCGGATCCGTCAGATCGAGGCACAGCTCGCCCAGGTGCGCGCCGACCGTGCGGCGCTGTCCGACGATATCGATGAGCGAGTCCGGCAACGCGAGCTCGAGCTGGAGGCGCAGTTCGAGCGCGAGCTTGCCGCCGAGCGCGAACGTCTGGCCGAAGAGGGACTGAGCGAGGAAGAGATCGAGGAAATAATCGCCCAGATTCGAGCCGAACGCATTGCCGAGATCGAACGGGAGGTGGCCGAGTACCGCGCTCAGCTCGAGGAGCAGCTGGCCGAAGCAGAGGCTGATCTCGACCGGCAGGAGGCGCGTTACAGCGAGGAGTTGGCGGAAGCGACCGAGGAGCGCAGCGCTATTCTCGCGGAGGCCCAGGCGCGCGAGTCCCGGCTCCGTGCGGAGTTCGAGGGACGGATCGCCGAGCACGAACGGGAGCTCGGTGAGGTAGAACAGGAGCTGCTCGAGCTCACGCGACGGCGCGATCGTGAACAAGCTGCCGTGCGCGAGATCACAGGCTTTTTCGACACGATCCGCACCCGGATATCGACCGGAGAGCTCGGTGAAGCCGAACGGCTTATCGCTGAAATGCGAGTCTTTCTCAACGATCCGTCGCTCGCCGAGCTGCGTCCGGTAGCCGAGCGGCGCCAGGCGGACCTCAATCTCCTGACAGCCTTGGAGCAGCTCATCGAAGCGCGCAGGGAGAATGACGCGCTTCAGGAGGCTGCGCGCAGCGGTGAACGGCTCGAGGCTCTCGAAGAGCTGGTGCGGGAGGCGGATGCGTACCGGGAAGCCGGAGAGCGGGAGGAGGCGGTGGCCATGTATCGGCAGGCGATCGCCACGGTGGCGGCTGTTTCGAGGGGACACCGGTATCTGGTGGAACGAGCCCTTGCCGAAGAAGATGAACGCTACGCGGCGCTGAATGCGCAGCTCACCGAGCTGGAGCGTGAACGCGCGGCGTTGGTCGACGAGAGGGATGCGCTCGCCACCGCGCTCGCCGAACGGGAAGCCGAGCTCGCCGCCGCAGGGTCCGACGAAGAGGACGAACGGGTTGCGGAGCTCGAGGCAGAGATCGATTCGCTGGTCGCCGCCCACGAGGAGGAGCTCGCATCGGTGCGGGCGCAGGCCGAAGCGGAGATCGCGGCGCTCGAGGCGCAACATGAAGCGGACGTTGAGGTCACCGGCGAGGCTCCCGCCGCGGAAATCGAGGCACTCGAGGCGCAGCACGCACGGCAGGTAACGGCGCTCGAGGCGGAAATCGAGTCGCTGGAGCAGGAACACCGCCGGCGGGTCACCACGCTCGAGGCGGAAATCGCCGAACTCGAAGAGGAGCTGGCCGAGCGAGAGCGCCGGCTCGCTTCGCTCGAAGCGGAGGAAGGCCCGATCGCAGCCGAGCTCGCCTCGGTGGAGCAGCAGCTCCGCGACGCCGAGTCGGAGTTCGCCACGCGCGAAGACGCGCTTCTCGACGAAATCGCCGAGCTCCGCGAGACACGGGATCGACTGGTTGCTTTGCAGTCGGCGTACGAAGAATACATCGACGCCGAACCGGACGACTGGGACGGAGACGACGAGCTGGCGATCGGCGCCGCCCGCGTTGAATTCGATTCGTTTCTCAGCCGCGATGCCACCCGCGATGTGCTCCCGGCGATCGACGATCGCGTGAATCGCTTCTTCGAGGCATTCGAGAGAAGCGGCCGCGAGCGTGTGCTCATGGAATCGGCAGATCTTCTGTTCGAGTTGGCACTGATCGATTCGGTGGATGCTCGAGTCGAGCGAGTTCGCGAAGAGCTGAACGCTCACCAGAATGACGAGGGAATGAGCGAGTTTCTCGAAGAGCTGGTCTTCCTGATCGACGGCGGGGTGTAACCGGAGCGCATTCGGCCCCGCTGACGGACCCGGGTCCGCTGCCGCGCGTCCGGCGAACGGACGGATCGCGCCCCTATTTCGACTCCATGATCTCCACCCCGTCCCAAC
>SLAN01000032.1 GCA_007126865.1 Spirochaetales bacterium
ACAAGCGCGGTCACGACCGCCGTATTCTTCCCGAAGCACCGCCGCAACCCGCGTGCGACGTTGTACTCTCCGCCCCCTTCCCAAACGGTGAAGCTTCGCGCGTTGCGCACGCGCCCTTCACCCGGGTCGAAGCGAAGCATGATCTCTCCGAGGCTTACCTCATCCCAGAGGCACTCGTCGGGATTGCGTAACGTTATTGAATGCATATCACTTGCTCTCCATTACCCAGACGCCGTTCCACGACTCCGGCGGGTCGGCTGCAAGAGCTCGACACTTTTCGGCGTATTTCTGCGCCGGACGATCGTCGGCGAGTGCGAGAAAATCCGCTCTCGCCCCTTCGAAGTCGCCATCATAATAGCGGGCAAGTGCCCGGGAAAAGGTCTGGAATCGCCGTCGTCCCGCATGGTAGACATCCGCCGGCATCGGCTCATAGACACGTACCGGTTCGCTGCGGCCGACCACAGCTATGCGACCGAGCTCACGGCACGCGATACCGTCGGAGAGGGTGGAGGCGGTGCTTTCGGAGATCATCGTGTACGTTCCGAACTGCTTGTTCACCCCCTCCAGGCGCGCGGCGAGGTTGACCGCATCGCCGAGCATCGTGTAGTCGAAACGTGAGCGGCTGCCCATGTTTCCGACGACCGCTTCGCCGGTATTCAGCCCGATCCGCATGTACAGATCGCGACCAACGCGATCGCGAAACGCCGGACGAAGCTCGTCGAGCCGTCTCTGGCATTCCAGCGCAGCGCTCACCGCGACGTTGGGATGATCCGGCACATCGAGCGGAGCGTTCCAGAAGGCGATGATAGCATCACCCTCGAACTTGTCGACCGTGCCACCGGACTCGGTGACTATATCGGTCATATCGCTGAGATAGTCATTCAGCAGTGCTATCAGCTCGTCGGGAGTAAGCCCTTCGCTGAGTGAGGTGAACCCTTGCAGGTCACTGAAGAAGATCGTCAACTCACGCCGTTCGCCGCCGAGCTGAAGCCGGCTCGGATCCTCGAGTAGCTTCTCGATTACAGCCGGGCTCAGATACTGGCTGAACGCCCCTTTGATGAAGCGACGCTCCTTTCCCTCGGTCATGTAGTTCAACACTGCGGCACTCACCGCTCCGATCGTACCGGCGGCTGCCGGTACGACCAGCGGCATCCAGTAGCCGCCGGCATACGCGGCCGACGAGAGTATCACCGGCAGCAGTGGAGCCCCCACGAGCGCGACCACCGTCATCGAGAACGCCCGGGCCATCGCCGTCGCGAATCCGGCGAGAAACGCGAGCACAACAACATAGAGCAGATCAACGAGGAGCGGCGCCTGCCGCATGAATCGCCCGGAAAGCAGGTTCTCGAGCATTGCAGCGTGAAACTCGACGCCGGCCGCGGCGCCGTCGACCGGCATCGGCCGCAGATCGTAGAGCCCGGCGGCGGAGAAGCCGACCATGACGTGTCGCCCCTCGAGCTCCTCCGGATGCACCACCGGCGCCTCCTCCGAGCCGGAGGCGAGGCGTATCTCGCTCTGTATGATACCGGCCGCCGAGTAGCGTTCCCGCTCGCGCGCTCCGGCCTCGAAGCGAACGATCATATTCGCGGAGCGATCGAGCGGAATGGTGAGGTCGCCGATCGAAGCGCTGCGCTCGTCGATCTGCAGCGTCCGGGAGCCGGGAGCAGCGGGCCCGTCTTCGGCCTCGGAAACGCCGACGAGCCAGGTGGCAAGCGCCAGGCTCGGCACCGCGTCACCGCGAAAGGAGTTTACCAGCGGCGAGCGACGGTAGATGCCGTCGGGGTCCGGTGCGATACTCACATTTCCGAATGCGGCAGCAGCAGCGGAGAGCTCGGGCACCGGAAAGAGCGCCCGTTCGACACTCCGCATACGATCGAGATCGCCGGAGTCCATGGATACGGTGGCGCGCTCGCGCGGTAGATAGTCGGGAAACGGGCCCTCGCGCCCGGTTTCTCTACCGTAGAAGACCGCGGCCACCGTGCGTCCGTGTCGCTCGACCGCGTCGGCGAACACCTGATCGTCGCTGACGCCGTAGAAGCTGTCGTCGCTGTAGATCACGTCGAAGGTAAGCGAAGCGACGTTCGCTCTCGCGGCGAAGTCGACGATCGCCGCGTAATATGCCCGCGGCCACGGCCAGCTCTGCCGTTGAGCCTCGAGGGCCCATTCGAGACTCTGCTCGTCGACGAGGATAAGCACCACTTCGTCCTCGCCGTCCCGTGCGGTGGTGAAGGCGCGCGCTCTCATATCGTAGCTGCTGCGCTCGGCACCGTCGAACACACCGCCGAGCAGCAACAGAACCGCGATGACCGCCGAGCCGACCCCGGTTGCAAGCGCGCGAGCGAGCCGACTCCGGAACAGAGCGCTCATTCAGACGTTCTCCATGATTCTCCGGAACCGCTCGCTCCGTCGCGGATCGACCTCCGGGTCGTCGTCCCGCAACACCGCGCGAACGTCGTTCAACCTGTCGCTCGGTGAGGGGTGCGTTCGCGCCAGTCCCGGTCCGTCCGGCTCCCACCTCGCATCCATGCGCTCGAGGAACGAAGCGAGTGCGGAGGGTGCGTAGCCGGCGCGTCGCAAAATCTTCACCGCTCCCTGGTCGGCCTCCCGCTCCGCCGATCGCGAGTAGCCGGCGGTGAAAAGGGTCTGGGTCACGTCATCGATGGTTCCTTCGAAAATCTCGGTGAGCTCGGCGACCTCCTCGCCGGCAGCAAACTGCGCGCCGGTGATCGCCGCGCTCGTGAGGGCGGCGGTAATTCGTGATGTTCTGATCGTTTGCAGACCGTGACTCTCCACCACATGCGCAACCTCGTGAGCCAGCACCGCCGCCAGCTCGTCTTCGTTCTCCGCGAGCCTGACCATGCCGCGAGTGAGGAATATGTGCCCGCCGGGGGTTGCGAAGGCGTTCACCTCATCGTCATCGAGAACCTGGAAGGAGTAGTCGGCGAAGAGCGAAGGTCGGTCGGAAGCGAGCACCACGATCTGGCCGATCGTATCGAGATACTCGTTGACTTCGTCGTTCTCGTACGCCGGATATTGGTCGAGAACGGTGGCGGCAACCGAGCGTCCGATGTAGTACTCCTGCTCGGGCGTGAAGTCCTCGAAGCTGCGCTCCATCCGTTCTCCGGTTCGGCGAATGCTCGCAGCCTGTCGCCGGTCGATTGTGCCGGTGGCCTCACCGACCGTCGCACCGATATCGGTAAGAGTCCCGCAGGTGACAAAAACGACTGCCGTAGCGACAGCGACAACCGTTACGAGAGCGGTACTTCGCGCTCGTGCACTCATGACTCATCTCCCGGGACTCGAAGCCCACCGTCCTCGATGAATCTCATCAGTGCATCGGAATTACGAGCGCGATCCTCCATCCGATCGACCCCGTCGAAGGAAAGCCCCTGCTCGCTTCGATAGCGCTGTTCGACCTCCTCGTTGAACCCGCGACCGGCCAGTGCTACTTCCCGATCGTCGGCACGCCGCGCAGCATCCTCGCCGTCGTCCGCGAGAACGATTCGATCTTCGCTGATCGCCGATCTGTGAAGCCATCCTTCGCCGGCCGGCGAGGCAACGCGTAGAAAATCGCCGCGTACCTCCAGGACCTCCACCTCATCGGTGTAGGCAAGTTGCGCGACGATCGGCGCCAGGTGCCCGGAAGCCTCACGCAGCTGAGCCGACCGGACGGCAACACTTACCAGTTGGCCCTCGAGCGCCCAGGCGGCGGCGACCGCGACAACAAGACCCACACTTACGGCAAATGCTTTCCGAAACATGGCGAATACCTCTCAACCAGCACTATATCATGAGCGATCGCGTTCGCACATGAAAGTCCGCGGAAACGCGAAGCATCGCGCGGGGTGGCGCCGAGAAACGCGAGACGTCGGCGCGCCGGAGCTCATCACTCCGTCCTGATAGCCCTATTCGCCGCCGTACTTGTGGGTCAGCAAACGAAGCGTCTGCGCGTCCCGATAGAAAGCCTCAACCGAGGCGTTCTCAACACCGCGAATGCACACCCAGAAGTCATCGTCGTGACCGCTGAGTATCGCGAGATAGCGTGCCCACCGGTCGGTAGCCTCACTGAGCATCGTCGTCCCGATCGCTCGACTCACTCCGCCGGCATGCAGGCCGAGCACCGATTCGCTTATCAGCTCGAGGTCTCTGACGTCCGCCTCGATCTCGGGGCGCTCGGGAGGACGCCAGAATACCTGTGCGGTGGGGGCCCCGGCCCTCTGCAGAAGCTCGAACGCCTCCGAGCCGGTTGCCGCATGAGAGTACGGGTGCAGGCCGACCGCGACCATCAGACCGAGAGCTTCGGCCCGACCGACGCATTCGGCTATCCGCGCGGCAACACTGTTTCGCTCCTCGTCATTCGCCTCGTCGAGTGGACGATCGCCGGCACGAACACGGATAGCACCGGCCCCGAGCTCCGCAGCCGTACGCACGATTACCGCCAGATCGTTTCCGTTCTCAGCGGTAATCGGTGCATCCACAGCGTACGAGATGACTGCCAGTCCGGCCTCTTCGGTTACGTTCCTCGCTCTCGATGCTGCATCCAGGTTGCCGACAGGGCAGTGACTCTCATCCTGCCATTCGATGCCGCCGAGACCAGCCGCTTGGACGAGCTCAACAATCCGTTTGGGCGCAAGGGTCCTGAACGTATCGGAGCTAAGGCCAGGTAGGATCATGCGTGCTGCAGTCTCCGACGCCGGCACGAGCGCTGTCAAGCAGCGGTTGCGTGGAGAGCCCGGGGTTGCCCGGCGGTTGCGTGGAGAGCCCGGGGTTGCCCGGCGGTTGCGTGGAGAGCCCGGGGTTGCCCGGCGGTTGCG
>SLAN01000076.1 GCA_007126865.1 Spirochaetales bacterium
CCTCTCCGGCGGAGATCCACTCATGCACAGCGATGAGGAGATCTTCGCGGTCATCGATCGGCTCCGGAAGGTTCGCGATTTCCTTATTCGCGTTTGTACCCGCATGCCGGTAGTCCTGCCCTCCCGGATCACCGGGACGTTCGCTCAAGCGCTTTCCACCCGCCTTCCGGCCTGGGTCGTGATTCACGTGAATCATCCGCGTGAGATAACCGGCGAGCTCGAGCGGGCGGTCGCTCTGCTGTTGCGCGCCGGTGCGCCGGTCGCGAATCAGGCGGTGCTCCTGCGCGGCGTTAACGACGATGCCGGAACGCTCGAATCGCTCTTTCGAGGGTTGCAGCGGAACGGAATCCGTCCCTACTATCTCTTTCAGGGCGATCTTGCAAGCGGTACTGCGCATTTCCGGGTGCCGATCGAGCGCGGAATCGAGCTCATGCGAACGCTACGTCGAAGGCTTTCCGGGCTGGCTCTCCCCACCTACGCGGTCGACCTGCCCGGTGGCGGCGGCAAAGTCCCGATCGAGGCGAACCTGGTTCGCACCGAGAGCGACCGCTACATCCTGCGCGACGCCGACGGCGCCGAGCGCAGTTATCCGCGCGAAACCGAGCGGTAGCCGGCCGGCCGACGCCGAAGCGGGCATGAAAATGGTTTCCGCTTCGAGTTTCCGGGACAATTTTAAGGTAGACAGCTATCGGCTGGATGGTATAATTACTCCAATAATGGTGAAAAAGTCGGATGCGAGACTATTCTTGGCTCTCAGGCGAGCGCCGGCACACGTGACGGCACTCGTTGCACCGTGCGCTCTCGTCCTGGTCGCGCTCGTGTTCGTGCTCGGCTACTACACCGGAGCACTGCCGGGTCCAGACCCGAATCCCGCAGTCGGAACGCTGCTCGTGCTTCTGACGGTCATGGCGCTGTTTATGGTGCGATCGCAGTACCGCATGAGCCGCGCGAATGAGGCGCTGCGAGAAGCCGTTTCCCGGCATGAAACGTCGCTTCAGGAAACACATCACCGAATAAAGAACAACCTCGCGCTTATCTCGAGTCTCATCTCGCTCGAGCAGCGGGGTGAATCGACCCGATCGGAAACCGATCGATTGGCCCTGGTGCGGGAACGGGTGCACGCCATTTCGGAGCTTCACGCCACCCTTCAGGAGGCGCGGGAGTATCGGAACGTCGCGATGGAGCGCTACCTGCAGAAGGTCGTCGACGGATTGCGATCGGGAGTCGCATCATCCGGGTTGTATCTGGATGTGTCCGGGGATATCGCGCTGCCGGGCGCGAAGGCGATCCCGTGCGGGCTCATCGTTACCGAGCTCGTAACGAACGCGGTGAAGCACTCGGGAGCCGAACGGGCACCGGACATTCGTATCTCGCTCACCGGACCCGAAGAAGGTGAGCTCGAGCTCTCGGTCAGCGACGGAGGGGGCGGCTTCGGTGGGGCCGATCGTTTCGGCGGTGAACCGCCTCGGCGCAGCGGTGGATCCGCGATTGTCGACGCACTCGTAGAGCAACTCGAAGGAACGATCTCTCGAACGAACGTCGATTGCAACGCCGGCGGCGCCCGGGTTACCGTTCGCTTTCCGGCAGACGGCGAACGAGTAACGAAATGAGTACAGACATATTTACCTCCTGGGATATCCGCGGGCGGAATGTGCGGAATCGCACCGTTCTCGCGGCAATGACGAACAAACAGAGCTACCCGAACGGGGAGCTGAGCGACGAAGAGCTCCGCTGGTTGGCGCTTCGAGCGGAAGGCGGCTTCGGGGTAGTCACTACGTGCGCGGCGAACGTACTGCCGAACGGGCGGACGTGGGACGGTGAGCTCGGTGTGTACGATGAGCGACATATCCCGGGGCTTGCCCGCCTCGCCGCCGCGCTTCGCGATGCCGGCGCGCTTTCGCTCTGTCAGATTTTCCATGGGGGATACCGGAGCCCGCGCCGCCTTACCGGCGGACAGCCGGTAAGCGCGAGCGATATTGCTCTGGATATCGACTCATTCGAGCCGGCGCGCGCGATGAGCCGTGCGGAGGTTCGTGAGTGCATCGAGGCGTTCGCGGCCGCGGCCGAGCGCTGCGAGCGGGCCGGTTTCGACGGAGTGGAGATACACGGTGCGCATACCTTTCTCATCACCCAGTTTCTCAGCCGGGAGCTGAACCGTCGCGAAGACGAGTACGGCGGAAGCCTCGAAAACCGCTACCGATTCCTCGGTGAGATCGTGAGAGCGTGCCGGGCGAGAACCGGCGATGCGTTTATCGTCGGCGTGCGCCTTTCGCCGGGCGTTCCTCGCCCCCACGCGGGGCTTTCGCCGGAGGAGACGCTCGAGATTCTTCCGTGGGTTGAAGACGACGGCGCCGATTTCGTACACCTCTCGCTCAAGAACGCGGCCGGAGTCGCGGCGGCCGCGCGAACGGATCGACCTCACACGGATCGAGCTCACACGGTGGCCGAACCTGAAGCTACCGACGGCGCGGTTTTCATCCCGAAGGCGAGGGAGAGACTTTCCGAACGGGTACGGGTCTTTGCCTGCGGCGGCGTGTTTCTGCGCGAGGAGGCCGAGCAGGTTCTCGCCAACGGAGCCGATGCAGTGGCCGTCGCACGCGCCGGAATAGGACACGCCGACTGGCCGAAACGACTCGCCGGCGGTCGACCGATCGACCGTCCGCCGTACAGCGCTGAGCGGCTGGCGGATCAGGGGCTGTCACCGACGTTCATCGAGTATATGCGCGGCTGGAGCGGATTCGTGGCTGCGTGAGCGGAGTCGCCGTATCCGGAGGCGGCCGGGCCGCTTACCGGCCGGCGATCACCGCACTCGCGAAGAAGCCTGTCGCCCGGCGTTCACTGCGTTCGCGAAAAAGCTGACCGCCCGGCGTTCACCCCGTTCGCGAAGAGACGTCGTGCCGGCAACGGTTCGGTCGGGCGCCGGCGTTGCCACTGCGGGAAGAGGTGCGGGCGCACCGCCGCCTCCGGGTGCGGCATCAGCCCGAGAATGCGGCCGGTCGGATCGACGACCCCGGCGATGTCATCGGCCGACCCGTTCGGGTTGTCGGCGTCGTAGAGAAAGGCGGTTCGAGACACCGTCGCTCGCCGGACATCCTCCGAGGCGTGCACGAAACGACCTTCTCCGTGGCGTATCGGAAGGATCAGCGTTTCGATCCCGGCGAGCCACGGTGAGAACGCGGCGGCCGGACCGGTACGCAGCGACACCCATCGATCGATGAAGTGACCCGAGGCGTTATAGACGAGCGAAGCGCGCGGCGCCGAATCCCCATCCCCGCCCGGAAGCAGCCCGCTTTTCACGAGCACCTGAAACCCGTTGCAAATGCCGAGGACCAGTCCGCCGCGTGCGACGAACTCGTGAACCGCATCGAGCAGATGCGAGCGAACGATTCCGGCAAGCGCGAGCCCCGAGCCGAGGTGGTCGCCGAAACTAAAGCCGCCCGGAAATGCGATGATGCGATACTCCTCGAGCCGCGCCGGAGAGTCGAGAATGCGCTGAAGGTGAACGCATTCGACGGCCGCCCCGGCATCGGCGAAGGCGACCGCGAGCTCGCGGTCGGCGTTAATCCCGTAGCCGGTCAGCACGCAAACCTTCGTCATCCGATACCCCCGTCCTCGAATTGCCGGTCGAGAGAGTGCCACGCGTCGACAACCGACTCGAGATCGCTCGACACGATAAGGGATCCCTCGTGATCGATCTCGAGAGAGGAAGCGGCGTCGACGGTTCCGAGGCGCGCGCACGGAAGCCCGTGCATCTGCGCCTCGAAGGAGTCGACGTGTTCGGGAGCCACCGAGACGAGAATGCGCCCGGCGCTTTCGCAGAAGAGAATCGTGTCGGTGATGGTGATGTTATGCGCCGCGTCGACGGCACGCGAGTTTGCGGACCCGGCGGCGGCCGCACCGGCACGGGCCGGCTCGTCCCGCCGGCGCTCGGCGGAAGCGGGATCGCGAATGCCCTTCGCCCCCTCGACGACCGGAGTCTCGAGCACCGGCTCGAGCGTGATCGCGTCGAGGCTCACCGAGCAACCGAGCCTGCCGCCGAGCGCCGCCTCGGCGAGCGCGACCGCGAGTCCGCCGTCGGACAGATCGTGCGCGGAGGCGAGCAGCCGCTGCTCGATGCAGCCGGCGAGCGCCTCGTAGCAGCGCCGTGTCACGGCGAGGTCGGGCAGCGGCGACGGTTCCCACAGCGGGCCGAAGAGCCGGTCGAATGCGGTACCGCCGAGCTCACCGCGCGTCTGCCCGACGAGGTAGATTGCGTCGCCGGCGGCGCGGAAATCGGAGGAGAGCGAGCGCTCGACATCATCCAGAATGCCCATGAGGCTGATGAGGAGCGTCGGGCGGACGGAGATCGTGCGCTCTCCGATGCGAGCGTCGTTCTTCATCGAGTCTTTGCCGGAGATCAGCGGCAGCTCGTAGCTCAGGCACGCGTCGGCGAGTCCGCGGCACGCTCGGACGAGCTGGGCAAGCTTATACGCCCCGTCGGGGGTGCGGTCGCTTTCGACCGGATCGGGCCAGCAGAAGTTGTCGAGCGCCCATGCGCGCCGCGGGTTGCCGCCGAGAGCGATGTGGGCGCGGTACGCCTCGTCGACCGCGCAAACGGCCATGCGGTAGGTGTCCCAGTCGCCGTAGCGCGGGCAGACGCCGTGGGTGACCGTGAGCGCCGGCGGCGAATCCGGACGCGGCGTGACGATGCCGCCGTCCGACGGGCCGTCGGCCGCTCGTCCGACGAACGGCTTGCCGACGGTGCCCGCCTGTACCTCGTGGTCGTAGCGGCGTACGAGCGCCTCCTTGCTCGCGATA
>SLAN01000175.1 GCA_007126865.1 Spirochaetales bacterium
GAGTTCCAGTCGAGCCAGCTCAGCTCGTTGTCCTGGCAGTACGCGTTGTTGTTACCGTGCTGCGTATTGGCGAACTCGTCTCCGGCAAGCAGCATCGGCGTACCCGAGGAGAGCAGCAGTGCGGTCAGCATGTTTCGCATCTGCCTGCGGCGGAGCTCGAGCACTTCCTTATCGTCGGTCGGGCCTTCGACCCCGCAGTTCCAGCTGAAGTTGTTATCCGTACCGTCGGCGCCGCCTTCGCCGTTCGCTTCGTTATGCTTCTCGTTGTAGCTGACGAGATCGTTGATCGTGAATCCGTCGTGTGCCGTGACGAAATTAACGCTCGCCCATGTGCGCCGCCCTCTCCGGTCGTAGATATCCGCCGAACCGGTGAAACGCGCGGCGAGCTCGGCGAGCTGACCGGGATCTCCCCTCCAGAAACGACGCATACAATCGCGATACTGATCGTTCCACTCCGACCATCCGGGCGGGAAGTTACCGACCTGATAGCCGCCCGGTCCGGTGTCCCACGGTTCGGCAATCAGTTTCACGTTACCGAGAACCGGGTCCTGGGCAACTGCGTCGAGAAAGCCGGCGTGTTCGTCGTAGGCGCCTCCGACTCGCGCGAGGGTAGTCGTCAGATCGAAGCGGAATCCGTCGACGCCCATGATCTCCACCCAGTAGCGCAGTGAATCCATCACCATGCTGAGAACTTTGGGATGCCGGAGCTCGAGGGCGTTGCCGGTACCGGTGAAATCGTTGTAGAAGCGCGGCTCGTCGTCCATGAGGTAGTAGTACGAGCGGTTGTCGATGCCCCTGAACGAGAGAGTCGGACCGAGATGATTGCCCTCGGCGGTGTGATTGTAGACCACATCGAGGATGACCTCGATTTCGACATCGTGCATTTTCTGCACGAAGCTCTTGAACACGTTGGTATCTTCCGGGTCGTCGAGGTAGTCAGGATGCGGGGCGAAAAAGCCTATTGAATTGTAACCCCAGTAATTCGCAGATCCGCGATCTACGAGATGCCGGTCGTGTACGTACGCGTGAATCGGCAAGAGCTCGATCGCGGTAACTCCGAGCGCATCGAGGTAATCGGTTACCGCCTGGCTCGCGAGCCCACCGAACGTTCCCCGAAGTTCTTCGGGCACCTGTGGATGCAGCTTCGTGTACCCTTTGGTGTGCATCTCGTAAACGATCGTCTCGTGCCACGGATGCGGATCTATGGGCCGACCCCATGTAAACGCCGGGTCGATCACTCGGCACTTCGGCATATACGGGGCCGAGTCACGTTTGTCGAACGAGTAGTCGCCTTTCTTGTGTCCTACGGTATAGCCGAACAGCGCGTCGTGCCATTTCAGCTCCCCGGAGAGTGCTTTCGCGTACGGGTCGAGCAGAAGCTTGTTCGGGTTGAAACGATGACCGGCATCCGGATCGTAGGGGCCGTGCACGCGGTATCCGTATAGCTGTCCGGGACGTACGTCCGGCAGATAACCGTGCCAGACCTCGTGTGTAAACTCCGGAAGCGCGACTCTCGCGGTCTCGGTAACCCCGTCGCCGTCGAACAGGCAGAGCTCCACCTTCTCGGCGTGTGCTGAAAAGAGCGCGAAGTTTGTTCCCGAGCCGTCCCAAGTCGCACCGAGCGGTGTTTCGGAGCCCGGCCAAAGACGCAGACCGCCGGATCCGCCGCCTTCGTTCGCACCACCTGTCATTAAGTATCTCAATCAAACCACCTACTGGAAACTGGATCTGCGGCATACAGTATCACCGGACCGGCGACGAATCAGGTCACCGCGTTCCTGGAGGGAGAGCGGCGGCCGGCGAGTTGGCCGCAGGCGGCATCGATGTCGCGGCCGCTGCTGCGGCGCACAGTGACCGTCACTCCGGAACGTGCCAGTATACCGGCGAACCGGTCGGTCACACTATGCTCGGCAGCGGAGAACGGTATGCCGATCACCGGATTATATTCGATCAGGTTGATTTTACACGGCAGTCGCGAGGCGAAGCGAGCGAGTGCACGCGCCTCGTCGGCACTGTCGTTGTGTCCCGCAAGGAGGAGATATTCGAAAGTCACCGGTTTCCCGTGCTTCGAATGCCAGTACCGAACGGCGTCGGCGAGCTGGTCGAGCGACCAGTCCCTGGCACTGCTCATAAGCGAGCGGCGAACCGAGTCGGTTGCCGAGTGCAACGAGAGAGCGAGGTTGATGCCGATCGCTTCGTCGGCAAGTGCGTGCATCTGTTCCGCAAGTCCGGCGGTCGAAAGCGTGATCCGCCGTGCCGCCATCCCGAACCCGATCTTGCTTGTCAGGAGGCGAATGGAGCGCACGACTTCGGCGTAATTGGCAAGCGGTTCGCCCATGCCCATATAGACAACGTTTGTCAGCGATCGCCCGAGCTCGTTAAGCGATCGGCGATTGAGATCATCGACCTGATCGACTATCTCGCCGGCGTCGAGATTGCGACGCACCGGAATACGAGCTGTGGCACAGAAGGCACAGCGTAGTGAGCAGCCGACCTGCGAGGAGATACACGCGGTTGACCGCCGCCCGTCGGAGCCGGGGATCAACACTCCCTCCACGATCTCCCCATCGTGCAGCGTGTATGCGACCTTCACCGAGTCGTCACTGCTCTTCTGCACGTCATCCGCCCGCGCGGCACGAATTTCGAAGCGTTCTGCGAGCGTCTCGCGCAAGCGGGCGGGAAGAGACGTCATCTCGGCAATGTCGCTCACCCGGTGTTTCCAGAGCCATTCCGAAATCTGTCGGGCACGGTATGGCGGTTGTCCGAGCTCGACACAGAGCTCGGTAAGGTCGGAATCGTTGAGTGCGCGGATATCGTCTCGTCGGGTCTGCATGCTGTTGTACAAGTATACTGTTGCGGAAGGGGTAGAAGTCTACCTGAGTGGAGTATCGCGAACGAGATCAGATATCGTCGAGCACGATCTTGTAGACATCCTTCAGCTCATAGAGCCGTTTGTAGAATCGGTCATAGTCCACCTCCGGTGGTACATGAATGGTATAGCGCAGCTGTGTTGTCTTCTTTTCCCTCGATCGCTGTAGCGCCACCGTCCGGATTCGTATACCGAAGTCATCGAGAATTTCCTTAACGTCGCGACTCTTGAGTTTCTCCGTACGGGCGTAGACGCCGAGCTGCTTGAGGATTTTCTTCGGTACATAACGCTTCTCGAATCGACCGAGAAGGATGAGAGTGGCAAGCACAAATACGGTTCCCACTGTCGCGATAAGGTAGAGTCCGGCGCCGATCGATAGCCCGAGCGCTGCCACGATCCAGATCGAAGCGGCCGTTGTCAGTCCCCGAATATCCCCGCCGAGACGCAGTATCGCCCCACCGCCGAGGAAACCGATTCCCGATACCACCTGTGCTGCTATCCGTCCGGGGTCACCGCCGGCGTAGTCGCCGCCCGCACCGTTGGAAAACGGCACGGTCAGCGATAGAATCATGAGAATCGACGCACCGACGCCGATAAGAATGTGTGTGCGAAGGCCGGCGGGCTGATGGTTGAACTCGCGTTCGGCGCCGATCGCTCCGCTGAGCACGAACGCAAGAATAAGCCGCAGCAGCATCTCCGTGGTCGGTATCGGTGAGTCGGGGAACAGAAGTACGCTCCAGTCCATGACGGACTTCTAACATTATTCTAACACAATTGGAACGGGCGGCTTCCGTCGGTCGGTGGAGCCACGAGCCGATGTGCCCGGAAGAAGGACAAGCAGCAGATGGTATGGTTGCGCGGGCTTCGGACGACACCTACCGGAAAGCGCGGTTCGGCATATGGGCTACGCATTCGTTCGGAGTTTATTGGGAGAAAGGTCGAATGAGCATTACAGTGCGAGGGATGAGTGTGGCGGTGATCGCGTTCGCGATAGCGTTCGGCGTTTCCGCCGACGGATTCGGAGAAGACGTGCGCGTTCCATTCGAGACGATTATGCAGGGCCTACACGCCGGACGCACGGAGTCGGGGAATATCGTGGTCGATTCACAGACCGACCTGGAGCGTGTCTGGCGGCAGATTCAGGTCCGTGGCGATGACTACGGTGAACCGCCCGAGGTGAGCTTCGCCGAAGAGACACTATTAGTCCTTTTCATGGGACGCAGAAATACCGGTGGATACTCGATCGAAGTTGACGAGGTGAGAGCGGAACCCGACCGGATCACCGTCTACTATCGGGAGTATGTGCCGGCGCCGGGCGATGCCGTCATACAAGTGCTCACGAGCCCGTTCCACGTGGTGCGGATCCCGAATCTCGGCCGACCGATTCGCTTCTCGCGCCGCAGATAACGCGCAGGAGTTTGTCGGACATATGGGCAGAACTGAATATCGGAAGGCTTAGCGCGTATTATCGCCGAGAGGTATGCATTCCTGCGATTGCCTGGTTCTTCCGGCGTATGTGCACAAGCGTATTTGCTCCCTTTGACAGCACGTTTTTTTCGAGTATAATACGCCCGCCGATAGTGGAATCGGTACCTTGCTCTTTAACAGACCGCGAGAAGCGGAATAATTCGGTGTAACGATGTGCAAACGGTGTCGTCGAGAGGACTATTGTCGATCTCGACAGACCGTTTGTGCAGGATCTGGAGCAATAAGACTGTCGGGGGACTGTCCGGAAAAGGACTTGTGCTGTTGTTCCAGATGGGCCTATTCAGCCCATTCGCCTCCTGGTGTGCGCCGGAGAACGGTAAGGCCTGCGGCCGCCGAATCCGGCAACGCTCGAAGGCATCCTCGGGGGAGGTAGATGGAATGCAGATCACCGATATTCGCATTCGGCATGTAGCTGCAGAAGGGA
>SLAN01000209.1 GCA_007126865.1 Spirochaetales bacterium
CCGAGCGATCCGATAATATTCCCACGCACCGCCGTCTTCGGATGCGTGAGCCCTTTCAAGCCCAAAATGAACAGAACGGACGCTATAAGATATCCGAGATTCACATAATCAAACTGCATGGCGTTCGCTTCCTTATTTCTTGAACTTCTTCAGCATCCGGTGCGTTACCAGAAACCCGCCGACGACGTTTGTCGTCGCGAAAATGAGGGCAAGCAGCCCGAGCACCGTCGCAATAACGCCGCCACCGGCCCCGGCGGCGACGATTGCCCCCACAAGCGTAATTCCCGAGATCGCGTTCGATCCGGACATGAGTGGCGTATGAAGAATCGGCGGAACCTTCGTAATCACTTCGAAACCGACGAATATCGCCAGCACGAATACGGTAAGTATCATAATGAAATCGGGGTTCATGTTACGCCTCCTCCTTCAGGCTTTCGCTGCGTACCGTGCCGTCCTGTACGACCATGGTCGCATCGATGATCTCGTTCTCGGTATCGATCTTCACCTCACCGTCGGCAAGCAACTCCTGCAGGAACGCGGTGATGTTCTTGCTGTACAGCTGCGATGCGTTGCCCGATAGGGTCGAGGCGACGTTCTCCGGGCCGATTATCGTGACGTCGTGCGCTTCGACGGTTTCGCCCGGTTTGGTCAGCTCGCAGTTTCCGCCGCGTTCCGCGCCGAGGTCTACGACGACCGAGCCCGGGGGCATCGCCTTCACCATTTCCTCGGTGATGAGACGGGGTGAGGGCTTGCCCGGCACCGCGGCGGTCGTAATAACGACGTCGGTTTCGCGAACGACATCGAGCATCATCTCTCGCTGACGGGCGTAGAACGTCTCGTCCATCGCCTTCGCATAGCCGCCTTCACCTTCGGCGTCCTCGCCGAGATCCATTTCGACGAACTTCGCTCCAAGGCTTTCGACCTGCTCTTTCACCGCCGAGCGAACGTCGTACGCGCTGACGACAGCGCCGAGCCGCTTTGCGGTGGCAATCGCCTGGAGTCCGGCGACACCGACGCCTACCACGAAGACCTTCGCAGGGATGATCGTACCCGCGGCGGTCATCATCATCGGAAACATCTTCTGAAGCGCGTTCGCGCCGAGCAGGACCGACTTATAGCCGGCAAGGTTCGCCATCGAGGAGAGCACGTCCATCGCCTGCGCGCGGGTAATGCGCGGGATCAGCTCCATGGCGAACAGAGTCGCCCCTCCGTCGGCGATCTGCTTGAACGCCTCGTGCGGCTGCCACGGATCGGCGGTACCGATGAAGATCTGTCCTTTCTTTCCTACCGGCAACGGCTCCGCACCCGAATGAGCGGCTCCGCACCTGACGGTGAGCACCACATCGCTTCCGGAAAACAGCTCATCGCGCGAGATGAGCTCCGCTCCCTTCTGCTGGTACTCTTCGTCGGTAATGCCGCTGGCAAGTCCCGCGCCCTTCTCTACACGCACGGTTATGCCCGCTTTCGTGAGGGCGGGAATGTGGGTGGGGGCCAAGGCGACACGTCGCTCGCCCGGGGTGGTCTCTTTTGGAACACCTACTACCATGCTATTCTCTCCTTGTTCGTTTGTGGGGAGCATAGCATTGAGCGTTGTGAAGACCAAGACCTATTAAGCGCCTTTAATCACAATTTTCGAAATTTGAGCGCCGTACAGTGGCCGGTCCGTTCACGTATTTACGATGAATCGGTTAACTCTCGCGGTGCAGAACGAGGTCGGAGACGATCTTCCCGCTCAGAACGACCAGCGGCATGCCACCTCCCGGATGCGTGCTGCCACCGCAGAAATAGAGACCACGGTAGCGGCGAGAACGATTCGGATGGCGAAGAAACGCGGCGGTACGCGAATTGGAGGCGATACCGTAGAGTGCTCCCCGATAACTGCCGGTGTTAGCCGCGATATCCGCCGGTGTCATTGTCCGTTCGACAGCGATGTGCGGCTCGATATCGATACCGAGCCGCTCGTTGACTTTCCGGATGACGGCAGCCCGTGTTCTCTGCGCCTCCGTCACCCAATCCTGCCCGGAATCGACCGGAGCGTTAACCAGTATGAACCAGTTCTCGCTGTCCGCCGGGGCGTCGGATGGCGTTGTACGCGAGGTGATGTTTATGTACACGGTCGGGTCATCGGAGACGCGATGCTCGTCGAAAATCGCGGCGAACTCGCGTCGATAGTCGTCCGAGAACAGGATGTTGTGGCTCGAGAGGAGGCGATTGATGCCGCGAACACCCCAGAAGAAGACCAACGCCGATGAGCTCGGCTCCAGTTTCCGATAACGCACCAGTTCGGGAGCGTTCTCCTCGTCAAGCAGCTGTGGATAGGCGGTCGAAATATCGACATTGCAGATGACGATATCGGATGCGACATGTCGCCCATCGACGCGAATGCCGGTAACCCGTCTGCGTCCCCGCCGAGCGGTCTCGTACGTTATGGCACCGACCGGTGTACCGGTATGTACGTGAACTCCGATTCGCCGAGCGAGTGCCTCGAGCGCCTTCGAGATCGCATACGTGCCGCCCTCGATCGCCCACGCACCGCGCCGGTATTCGACGTACGGGATGAGATTGAATGTGGCAGGGGCACGGAACGGATTCGACCCGTTGTAGGTGGCGTAGCGCTCGAAGAGCTGCCTTGCGTGCGGAGTATCGAAGCGTGCCTCTACCGCTCGAGCCATCGTGCGAATCGGATCGATCGCGGGAAACCGAACGAGCGATCTCCAGAAGGTCGCGGACCGGTATGTAGACCGTTCGCGCAAGCTGCGTCGCAGGAACAGGTCGCCGGCAGTACGATAGATCCGCTCGGAGTAATCGAGGAAGCGATGGAGGTTCCAGGGGGATTCACCGGTTGCAGCCTGCAGCCCGACGGCAAACCGCGATTCATCCGACCAGGCGCTGATTCGGGTGCCGTCGCTGTAGAAGTAGCGGCAGATCTCCTCCAACCGGATGAACCTGAGATAATCCTCGAGGCGTGCGCCGGCCTCGATGAATAACTCATCGAACACCTCCGGCATGGTGAGAAGCGACGGGCCGGTGTCGAAGCGGTAGCCGTCGAGCGTCATGGAACCGGCCTTTCCGCCGACATCATCGGAGGCTTCGAAGATCGAGACACTCCACCCCATCGAGCGTAACCTGATCGCTGCCGACAACCCGCCGAGACCTGCACCGACGATTATTGCCTTACGTCTGTCGCTCACAAAGTCCCCCGAATCTTCTCTAATGCCGCATCTGGTGGAAGCGACCGCCCGACCGCCGAACGATCGCCGACACGAGTTTGGGAGAAACCCGCTGCAGGACGCGCAGCACCGTTCCCTTCCAGGTGAGAACGACCTTCTCCTTCCTTCGACGGACCGCGCGTTCAATCGCGGACGCCACCTCGCGCTGGGTCATGTCGTAGCGCCGCTTGAGCCTCAGATTCGAACCGTCGGCGGAGAGAATCTGTTTGTCTTCATCGTTCTCGGTGAATCCGAGATAGACTACCGAAACATGCACACCGCTTCCGAGCAACTCGCCGCGTAACGATTCGGCGAGACCGGTGAGCGCCATTTTCGCCGCGGCATAGACCGAGATTCCGGGAAAGCCGGTCATCCCGGTGACACTCGAGATGAACACGACCGAGCCGTTCGTTCGGATAATCTGATCGAGAAACGCCTGGGTGACCAGCGCCGAGCCGACGACGTTCGTTTCCACGACCGTCGAAAAGACCTCCGGCGAAATATCGCGAAACTTGCCACGCATCGACATGCCGGCGTTATTGACCAGAACCGAACATCCACCGAGCTCGGCCGCTGCATCAGCAAGCGCTCGCGCGGTTGCCGGATCGGCTATGTCGCCGGAGATCGCGCGAACTTCCGCACCGAGCTGCTCGATCATCCCGCGCACGTTCTCGAGCTTCGTTGCATTTCGACCGTGGATTACGACTCTCGCCCCGCCTTCGGCAAATCGGCGCGCGGTCTCCCGACCTACACCGGAGCTCGATCCGGTTACGGCAACCGTGTGACCGGTCCACCGGCGGCTCGGAGTTCCATCGTGCTGCTCCATGCCTGGAAGGATATTCCGGGTGCCCGTTCAAAGGCAAACGGAAGCGGCCGCCGTTGCAACACCGTCCCTGCAACAACACCTTGCAACACCGTCGTGCAACAACATCCCGCAACCCCGCCCTTGCAACGGACCCGACAATCAACAATACTTCCTGTTGTAACCGGACATCGCCGATCGAGCGCCACGGGCGGAGGCTGCATACCGGGGAGGGTGTTTCCACGAACGCTGCTTTCAGTCGACTCTGTTCGCGTATTCGCACGGTCATGCGTCGCGGCGGTTCCCGGGCGGCAGTCGGGAACCCGGCGGCATCGGCCGACATTCGCGTTACCGAAATTCTTCAGGCAATCTTCGCGAATCTCAATCATGTGATACTCGTCATCGACGGGCACAGCCGCACCGTCGTACAGGCGAACGATGCGGTGGAGCGCGTATTCGGATACCGTCCGGAGGAGGTGATCGGCACAACTACCGAATCACTCCACATCGACACCGAACACTTCACCGAATTCGCAACGCGTGGCAATCCGGTTCTCGATCGGGAAGAGACCTTCATTGTTGAGTATCCCATGCGACGGCGAGACGGCTCACACTTCCCCGCCGAGATACGCGTATCCGCGGTCGAGCTTCCGGGCACAGGTCTCAGCGGAGTCGTTGCGATCATTCAGGATCTCTCCGAGCAGAAGAGAAACGAGGAGCTGCAGCGCACGAGCCGGCAGAAACTCGGCCTCGTTCTCGAGAAGGTCC
>SLAN01000152.1 GCA_007126865.1 Spirochaetales bacterium
AGCGAAACTGCCGGTGGTGCGCATCGCGATTCCCGCGACCCGCCCGCCGATACGCACGGCCTGGAGACTTTTCTGCAGCGTCTCGCCTCCGACGGTGTCGAATACTACGTCGAACCCTCGTTCGCCGGTGAGGCGTTGCACGTAGTCATCGACTGACTCATGGCGATAGTAGATGACCTCGTCCGCTCCGAGCTCGGAGGCTACGTCGGCCTTTTCCGCCGTGGACACCGTGGTCGCCACGTGTGCGCCGATGTTCTTCGCGATCTGGATTCCGGCATGGCCGACACCGCCTGCCCCGGCATGAACCAATACGTAGTCGTGAGGCGACACTCGCGCCCGATCCACGACGGCAAGCCACGCCGTAATGCTGACCAACGGCACGGCCGCCGCTTCTCTGAACGTGAGATCTTCCGGCTTCCGTGCCACGACGCGTGCATCGGCGAGCATATACTCGGCGAGAGCACCGCCGAGACCGCGAAATCCGCCGGCACACGCATAGACAGCGTCTCCCTCTTCGAGGTGGTCTACGCCCTCGCCGAGCTCGGCAACGATCCCCGCAACGTCACCGTGAAGTACCGCGGGAAGCTTCGGAGCGAATCCAATGCCTCCCGAGCGTATCTTGTAATCGATCGGGTTCACGCTCGTCGCCTCGACCCGGATAAGCACATGACCCGGCTTGACGGCCGGTTTCTCGATATCGCGCAGTACGAAGTTCTCCGGTCCACCCCATTCATCTAGTACCATTGCTCTCACGGCAGCATCTCCTCATTCACCGCGAGCAGCTCGCCGATCAGTGTCGAGAGCCGCTCCACATCATCGATTTGCGCGGTCTCCCGTATGCTGTGCATAGCCAGCATTGGGACCCCCAGGTCGACCGATGCCATTCCGGTGCGCGACCAGGCGAACGGTCCGATGGTCGACCCGGTTCGCATATCACTTCGGCCGGCCAGGTATTGTAACGGGATATCCGCCCTTCGGGCGACCTCCCGGGTCACCGCCAGCGCCTCACTCGTACTCGCATAGCGGTAGGATGCATTGGTCTTAATGGCGACCCCCCCGCCCAAAACGGGAGCGTACGACTCGTCATATTTGGATGCGAACCCGTCGTGAAGTGCATGCGCTCCGTCGTTGGATACGAGGAGGCTTTTCGAACACGAGCGCGCAAGCAGGGTCTGATCGCCGCCGGCGAGACGAAGCAGTACCGATTCCAGAAAGCCGGAATCCGCCCCACCGGAAGTACGGCTGCCGACCTCCTCATTATCGAAAACGGCCAACACCTTTGTCGTTCGGTCATCCGGCGAGGCGAGAAAACCTGCAAGACACGAGTAGCAGCCGGCGAGGTTATCGATCCGTCCGGACACGAATGTACGGCCGTCGGCAAGCATCACCGCCGGTGACGGATCCGCGACGAACACATCCATCGAAACGATCTCCTCCGGATCGCATGAGAGAATCGAGGCGATCACGGAGGTGATGATCCGTTCACCGGCGTCGTGGTCCGATTCACCGTGCTGCGAACCGTTATTCCGGTCGTCGCCGACGGCAAGGCGAACCTGCAGATGGTCCTGTGCGTTGTACTCGAACCCTTTGTTCACGTCCCGGTTCAGGTGAATGGCAAGATTCGGAATCACGGCTGTCGGTTGATCGGCGCGAAAGGAGCGCACGATAAGTGAATCGCCGTGGCGTACTACCGCCCGGCCGGTGAGTATCAGCTCGCGGTCGAGCCAGGTCGAGAGTATCGGTGCACCGTAGACTTCTACCGGAACGTAGAGGCCGCCGTTCTTCCGCTTCGCACCGCGCGGCTTGAGCTTCAGGGCCGGACTATCGCTGTGTGCGGCAGCGATGCGAAAACCGGCGGTCTCCAGCGACTCGTTGCCCACTCTCACCGCGAGCAACCCACCGGCTCCGCGCCGGACGTAGAAGCGGCCCCCCGCTACGACGCTCCACTTTTCCGATTCGCTATACCGCTCAAAATCGTGCTCGTGCAGTATCGATTCGATTCGATCGACGGCGATAGCTGCCGTCGACGAGGCAGTCAGAAAGTCGAGGAACGGTTCGGGTTGGAAACTGTCAGGATTCACGTAGTTCTTTCTCCCTGGTTGCGTACGTCCGCGGCCGGCCCGCTTCCGGACCGGAGGCAGCACCGCCGCGCATACTCGATCGTGACACGTCCGCGCTCGCTGTCAAGCGCAATTCCGGCGCTGACGCATCGTCCTCTCGCTGTTACACTGAATGCACCGACGGTATGTGTACACAGTGGGGTATCGGGGGACCAATGAACGCATCCGCTCGCCACAGATCGATTCGCCACAGATCGATCCAACGATCGATCGCCGTTCTGATCCTCGCGATCGCGAGCGTGACACTTTCGGCCGGATCGGCGACGGCCCGCGAACGCACCGACGGCGCAGCAATCGATCAGCCGTTGATCGTGGGGGCTGTGCAGTTCGAAGTAGCCGAAGACATCGTAACCGACCGCGAGCGATTCGAGAGGACCATACACGCCGCGGTCGGTCGCGCTGCGGAGCTCGGAAGCGATCTCGTCGTCTTTCCCGAGTACCAGAACGTTTTCGCAGCACTCACCGACCGAGATCGTTTTGTTAGCGCGCTCTCCGAGCTGGATCTGTCCGGCGAGCAGATCGAACAATCGATCGGCGATGCGGCCGGTTCGCGCCGAAGTGCCGTTGCACAGCTGTTCGACTCGCTTCGCGCGCATACCGAGCTCGAGTCGGTACACGAGCTGTTTGCATCATCCTCCGAAGAAGTCTCCCACTGGATGGATCGGGCCTACGGTCTCGCCGCAGCCGAACACGCGGTCACCGTCGTTGCGGGGACCTACTTTGCGCTCGACGACGGACCGGACGGCGACCCGCAGCTGATGAATCGGGCTGTCGTATACGGACCGGACGGCGAACGTCTGCACGAGCAGGATAAGGTGTTCCTGACAGCGTTCGAACGCGAGGTCGTCGAACTGAGTGCCGGCGAGCCGGGCGACGTACAAGGGTTCGAGGTGGGAGAGTGGTCCGTCGGACTGACCATCTGCCGGGATACCTATTTCCCGGTCTGGGACGAAGTACACGATGGGCGCGATCTGTGGATCGACCTGCGCGGGGAAGGCACCGAGTACGATGCATCGGTGCGCGAGCGCCTTCGGGATGCGGTTCCGGAACGCCTCATCGAAAGCGCGGTGCCGTACGGTCTGACCGTCTTTCTGACCGGCGAGTTTCACGGACTCTTCTGGGAGGGGCGAAGCAACGCCGTCGCCGCTATCGACGATTCGGTCGAGCTCCTGACCGAGGTCGAGAGTGCGTCCGAGCACGAGCTGCTCCTTGTAGAGCTCGACCCGCCGTAGGACGGTGCGTCCCGGCGCCCGTTCATGAGCACGCAGAAATATGGCCTGCCGACCGGACCGGCAATCTTGATCGCACGTCGAGCCACTCATAGACTTCCTCCATGCAACGAACCGTATTAGGAATGCTTGGTCGTGCTGCTTCACAGCACAGGAACCGCCCGTATCTGTGGAGCAAAGGTGAAAGCGGTTGGATATCACGCACATTCGGCGAAGTCCGCGAAACCGCACGAACTCTGGCCGCCGGCCTGCTCAAGTCCGGGTTCGGCAACGGACAGCGGCTTTCTATTCTTTCGGAAGGACGGACAGAATGGGTGATCACCGAGTTCGCCACTCTCCTCTCGGGAGGAATCTCGGTTCCCCTCTCAATTAAGCTGCAGCCGGAAGAGATCGAGTTTCGAGTCAGCCACTCCGAAAGTGCGTTCGTTGCATTTTCCTCGAATACGAGCGAGAAACTGCTTGCCCGCCTGAATAAGCTGCCGCGCAGCGTGAAGCTTCTCTATCTCGACGACGACGAGGAAACGCTCAACCGTATCGCGGAGCAGCACAAGCTGAAACGAGGCAAGCGGCTCTACTCATTTGCCGAAGTGCTCGCAGCCGGACGCGAGAGTCTTCCGGAGGCGGCCAGTGAGCTCGACGAAATCGAGCGAAACACGGTCGAGGAGGATGTTGTCACGATCTCCTACACCTCCGGGACAACCGGAAACCCGAAGGGGATCATGCTCACTAACCGCAACTACTACGTCAACGTGCACGATGCGGTGGAGATGTTCAGGGTCCCAACCGCCGAGTACCGCACGCTCCTCATTCTGCCGTGTGACCACTCGTTTGCACATACCGTCGGGCTCTACGCGGCACTCCCGCGAGCGATCGAGATCTACTTCGTCGACGCGCGCGGAAGCAGCATGGCGGCGCTCAAGAATATCCCGGGAAATCTGCGCGAGACAAACCCGGTCTTTCTACTGACAGTGCCTGCGCTCACGGCGAACTTCATGAAAAAGATTCGTGCCGGTATAAGCGCGAAGGGTGGTATAGCCGCGAAGCTGTTCGAAATGGGGCTGCGGAACGGAATTCGTTACAACGGCGACGGCTACCACCGCCCGCGGTATCTGACCCGGCTCCGCAGCTACATACCGTATAAGCTCGCCGACCGTATAGTGTTCCGGAAAGTTCGCGAGATTTTCGGCAACAGCATTCAGTTCTGCGTGGGCGGTGGTGCTCTGCTCGACCGCAAACAGCAGGAGTTCTACGCGGCGATCGGTGTGCCGATCTATCAGGGCTACGGACTCACGGAGGCCGCACCGGTCATCTCATCCAATACTCCGTTCGCTCACAAGATCGGTTCGTCGGGGAAGGTGGCGCCTTCGGTGGAGTGTCACATTCTCAAGGAGGACGGTACGGAGTGCGAGATCGGTGAAACCGGCG
>SLAN01000243.1 GCA_007126865.1 Spirochaetales bacterium
AGATCTACACGCCTGGAAACCGGGGTGGGTTCGGATGAACGAGGAGGAGCTGCGTGAGAGACACCGACGTCTGCTTACCGGGAAGGAGTGGATCGCCGACGGCAACTACCACGAATCGCTCGATCTGCAGCTCGCACGAGCCGACACGGTAGTCGTTCTCGACACGCCGTGGTGGATCTGCGCACTCCGCGCATTCCTCCGTGGTCTTCGCCGGCCGCCCGGCTTGCAGCTACCCGATGGCTGCGACGACAATCGGTGGCGGCAACTGCGAGACGAGTGGTGGCTTGTCTGGCGCATATGGCGAGGTCGCCACTCGGATCGCAGACGGGAGCGGAGAATCTTGATGCAGCATGACGGCAATGTTTCGGTGTACGTGCTTCGATCCAAGCGGAAGATACGTCGGTTCTTACAAGCCGGCACGGAAATGCCCAAATGACATTTGCCGAAATCGACGGGGAACCAACGCCGTGGGCCCTATTACTGGAGGCCGATCCATCGCGAGAGCGAATCGAATCATATCTCCATTCCGGCACGGTAGTCGGAATGTTCGACGATGATTCGCTGGTCGGTGTGTTCGTTCTGAGTCCGGTTCATAATGGCTCGATCGAGCTCATGAATATTGCTGTTGATGCGCCGTATCGGGGGCAGGGATACGGCACGCGGCTGCTTGCCGAAGCGATCGGTCGTGGGCGCGCACTCGGCGCACGGCAGATCACCGTAGGAACCGGAAACTCGAGTCTCGCTCAATTGGCATTCTATCAAAAAGCAGGCTTTCGAATCGTCGGGGTCGATCCCGACTTCTTCATTAGAAACTATCCTGAGCCAATCGAGGAGAACGGCATTCCGTGTCGTGACATGATCCGACTGGCGCTGGTGCTCGAATGACAGCGATTGACCATTGTGCCGAGTGTAAAGTGTGCCGACTGCCCGCGCGACACGCTATCGAGGCACGACCTGTGCTACGATAGCTTCGAGGTATGCTGATGATCTTTCATGAGTCGGCGGACGGTGTCCGTATCCGGTGTCGCTGCGCAGGCCCTTGTACTCGCACCATCGGTTATCTCGCTCTCGCGGTTGCGATTCTTTCGGCGGCGCCTGCCGCGGCGCTTTCGGAGCGTAGCACCGATCGCCCGCAGGTGGCGCTCGTACTCGCCGGAGGCGGAGCGCTCGGCTTCGCGCACGTGGGAGCGATCGAGGTGATCGAAGAGATAGGCATCCCGGTCGATATCGTGGTCGGCACGAGCATGGGTGCGATCGTCGGCGGGCTGTACGCTTCCGGTTACGGTCCGGCTGAGATGAGCGGTATCGTCGAGCGCATCGACTGGTCGGAACTCATGCTCGACTCCACCCCGCGCGCCTACCTGAGCCTTCGCGAGAAATCGGCCCGCATGCGCTACCTCGCGAGGCTCGACTTTCAGCGGGGTCACGGCCTTCTCCTGTCTCCGGGACTCGTCAGCGGCGACGATATCCTGCGATCACTCGACTACCTGCTCGGCACCTACGGAGAAGACGCCGACTTCGACGAACTGCCTCGCCGCTTCCGAGCGATCGCCGCCGACATCGAAACCGGCGAAGAGGTCGTGCTCGGCTCCGGATCCCTTCCGGCGGCGCTGCGGGCGTCGATGTCGGTACCGGGCGTGTTCTCGCCGGTATCGCTCGATGGCCGCCTGCTCGTCGACGGCGGCATCGTGAGCAATCTGCCGGTTGATGTTGCTCGCGATCTCGGGGCCGACATCGTGATCGCCGTCGATCTCGAACGCCGTCGCCTGCCTGCGGTTGAGTTGCGCACACCGGCCGGAGTGCTGCTGCAGGCGGTTGATATTCTCGTCGACGCGACGAAGGCGCGACAGTACGCGCTCGCCGACATCATCATCTCTCCGGATCTCGGTGATCATCGCAGCACCAGTTTCGCCGCATGGGAGTCGCTGATTCGCCGCGGGAAAGAAGGAGCGAACCTGCAGCGCGAGCACCTCGCAGCGCTGCTCGACGAGCTTCCGGCAGCGCACCAGCGACCGCCTGCCGAGCCACCGGTGTCCGATATCGATCGCGCAATCCCGGCCGGGCTTGATCGGCGGGCCTCTACTACCGGTGCCGGCGACACGAGCGCCGACGGCGGCGTTCGCATCGGCTTCTCCTACGAGTCACACTTCGGACCGATCGACGAGGAGCAATTCTCGGTCACCGTCGGTCTTTCAGCGTACGATCGCTCGGGCCCCGGCTCACGCCTGGCACTCGAGTCTCGACTCGGTCGCAGCCAGCACGTCGCGCTGCGTGCCTATCAACCGCTGACCGGCCGATGGTACTCCGATGTATCGCTCTCCTACGACCGCATGCTGCGAACGCTGCACGAGACCGGCGATCCGTCGGAACAGTACGAGAGCCACATCGGCGCTATCGACACGAGCGTCGGATGGATGCCGTGGCGAACGACCGCACTCGCGCTCGGCTACCGGCTCGCATACATCGATTCCGGGCCGCGCTATTCCGGTGTGCAGATCGAGCCGTTTCGCGGTGTCGCTTCAGGGCTTCGCGCTGAGCTTTCCCATGACACACTCGACCGATTCCCGTTTCCCAATCGCGGGGCGAAAGCGGGCATCGAGTTCTCTGTGTTCGATGGGATGCTCGGTAGCGAGATCGCCTACCAGAGGCTCTCCTCGAGCTTCCGCGGCTACCTTCCGCTTGCCGACCGCCATGTACTCGCCTCTCACCTGCGGCTCGATACATCTCTCGATACCTTCCCGCCGATCTGGGACTCTGCGTGGATCGGCGGGCGTGAAGACTTCCCCGGCTACGACCGGTTTGCCCTGCGCCGGCGCAACCTCGCCACCGCCGGCGCCGGGTACCGCTACCGCCTGCCCTTTCGTGCCGCCGCCCTCCGCGACCGCATCTACCTCACGGTGCGTGCTGCCGCCGGTGCGGTCAGTGACGATCCGGCCTCGGCCATAGTCGACCGGCTCCTCGGACGGGGCGGATCCGGCACGGCCGACATTTCCGCCGTCTGGGGAACGGGCATCGGCACCGGCGCTCGAACACCGTTAGGCGCGATCCAGACGGAAATCGGCGTACGGGACGGCCCGGGCGCGCATCTTTCCTTTTCCATCGGAAACCATTTCTGATTCCTCGCCTATCCGGAGTATTGACGGTCGGATGTATAATGCTCGTTGGACGATGTCGCTTTCCCGATGCGAGACATGCGCCGGAACAAACGTCGGTGCGGAGAGTGAAGAGTGGACAGGTTCGTAGCTCTGACGAGGGGGATTAACGTCGGCGGAAGAAACGCCTTGCCGATGAATGAGGTAGTTGAGGTTTTCGAAGGCCTTGGCAGCAGAAACGTCAGTACGTATATCCAGAGCGAAAATGTCGTTTTTCACGGCAGTTCGTCTGCGATACGACTGGGCGAGGAGATTTCCGCCGAGATCGCCCGGCGCCGAGGCTTCGCACCACACGTGCTGATTCTCACGAGAACGGAATTCGAGCGAGCCATCGAGAACAACCCTTTCCCTCATGGCGACTCCGATCCGAAGGCTGTGCATCTCGGGTTTCTTGATTCGGTCCCGCCGAATCCGGATCTGGATGGGCTCGAGGAGCTGAGAGTACCGAGCGAACGCTTCGAGCTGATCGGTCGTGTGTTCTATTTGCTCGCGCCGGGCGGTGTGGGACGAAGCAAACTTGCGGCGAAGAGCGAGAGGTTGCTCGGGGTATCGATGACGGATCGCAACTGGAAGACGGTTTGCAGAATCGTGTCGATGCTCCGGGACGATGATGCAGCGACCGGCGACCACGATCGCGAACCGAACGATTCGAGGTGAACGTACGAACATGCCGGCTCAAACAGGAGTACGGCACGACGCCGAACCGAGCCACGTATGAGGGTTTCCATCCCAGCACCAGCCGAGATTCGGTTCATTTCTCCTGTTCAACCAAATGGCGGGAACGCGTTTGTCGTTGCCGGTTCGTGAGCCGGGCAAGGAATAGCAGTGGTTTCTTATGAGAGACTCCGGGTACTGAATCAGAATACAGATCCCCTCCTCGATCGTAAGCGGAGTCCGTCCCTGGTTCTCGATTTCGACTATCGCCCGCCTCGGTACAGCGTTTCGCCCCATTCTTCCCGCTGACCTCGGTGCGGAGAATCAGCCATTCCGGTAACGAAGATAGACCATTCCGTTGTTGAATCTGCGTTCTTCGAGCAACTCGAGCGCTGCGCGTGCCTCGGCGGGCAGGAACGGATTGCCGCCGCCGACGATGATCGGTGCGATGAAGACCCAGTACTCGTCAACGAGGCCTGCCCGGATCGCCTCCGCAGCGAGCGTGGGGCCACCTATCGACAGATTGCGTTCCGATCGTGCCTTGAGTTCGCGAAGGGACGATAGGTCAAACTCCCTTTCGATCCTGGTCCGGGCTGTCGACACCGTCTCGAGCGTTCTCGAATAGACAATCTTCTCGGCTCCCTGCCAGATTCGGGCGTACTCCTGTACTGCCGGCGTCGAAGGAAGAATTACCTCGGGCGTCTCCCAGACAGCCATCATCTCGTATAGCTTTCGTCCGTAGAGATTTGTGGCGATCGAACGCTCGAGATCGTTGACGAATGAGTGGACCTCCTCGTCGGGTTCCGCCCAATCGAAATCGCCGGCTTCATCCGCGACGTAGCCGTCAAGCGATGCGAAAAACGAATAGATTAGCTTTCCCACGGTCCATTCCTCCCCGGATAGAGCGTTTGCTCGTCGCAAAGTAGTCGTTCGGCTTTGCGAAAAATCGACACGTTCGGAGA
>SLAN01000002.1 GCA_007126865.1 Spirochaetales bacterium
ATCGAGTATCAGTCCGCTCGTGTTGTAGTACGGTGCGTGCCAGAGCAGGCTCAGCTCGTCGCCGGTGATCTCGAAGTACAGGTCTTCGGCGTCCGCAAGTCCCTGTCGCACGAATCGCTCGGTCACTCCGATCGCAGCATCCGTGAGATCGAGGTATGATGAGAAAAGATTCCCCACCTCGTGCCCCGATTCGGCAATAGCTTGTGCGGCATCCGGATTGCGCCGCAGGAAATCACCGTTCACGAAGAATGTCGCTTCGAACGAATACCGATCGAGTGCCCGGAGCACATCGGTGAGCCCATCGCTTCCGTGCACGGCATTGACCACCAACGCCACGTCCCGCCCGCGTACTCGTGAGCCGTGGGAGAAGGTCCGAAAACTCACCGGCTCGTCCTCTTCCGGGAACGGCTCGTAGCGCCGCTCCGGGAACGCGAGCAGCGGAGCAGTCTCAACCGCCTCGAGCCTGCGCACGAGAATATGATTCCGGTAAGTGCGCGAGGAGAGGGTATCGAGATAGACCCGATAGCGATCGCCGACGGTCGACGGCTCGGCAAATCGTACACCCGAATCACGGATATCGAACCCGTCATCATTCACCGTCGCGGATCGTGCTCCCCGCTCCAATCGGATGTGCTGCCGTTCAGGGTCGAATCCGACGCGGTCTGCCTGGGTGAATCCGAGAACGCGCCTGTCGCCGCGTGTAAGCGATAGCACACTCAGTACGGAACGGTCGGCCAGGAAGAGCTGTTCGTTGTCGATCCACTGGGTCGTGACCGGCCGGTCGGCAGAGAACTCACCGGCGAAACGCCAATCGCCATGCCGACGGACGATCACACGGTCATCGGTACGTAACGCAACATGAGCTCCGTCGGGCGACCGGGATATTTGGCGGGTCTCCGCATCCGCCTCGAGCCGGGTGAACGTCAGATCCTCGAGTGAGTCGTCGACGACGATCCGCCGGACGCTTCCGATTGTCTTTCCCTCGCGCTCAGTCGAAACGAGAACCGTAATGACATTGTCGCGTGACCACAGAACCGTTTCGACGCTACTCTCCGACGGGAGATGCAGCATCGGTAACCCGCGCGCCGGTTCGTTGGTGCGCCGATCGCCGATCATCGCGAGGAAAAGCTGTCGGCTCCCGCGGTCGATCAGGATCAGATCCGAGTTCGGCCCGACCCAGAACTCATCAAATGCCGCATCGAAGCTCATCGGCAATCTTCCGACGACCTCGGCGCTATCGATCACGTTGCGATAGAGACCTCGCGTGAACAGCTCGCTGGTCTCCAGGCGGTGTACGAGCCGCCCCTGCGCGACATAGAGGCGGTTATTGTCGGACCAGCGGGCGTTTCGTATCGACCCGTGACCGATCTGGCGATACGACTCGTCGAGCAACCGACCTTCCCGGAATCGCTCCATCTGAAACGAGAACAGCTTCCCGCCGTACGAGTAGACGAAGTGCCGGCCGTCGGGAGAAAAGCGAGCCGGTTGATCTCGATAGCTGCGTTCGACCCGTTCTGCGACAACGTGTTCCTCGCCGCTGGTAGTATCACGGAGCACGAGCGAGGCGTAGCCGGGCGATGATTTGATCTGCGTGACCACATACCGGCCGTCCGGCGACGCCACGGTCGGGGTGAGCAGACCGGTTCGGATTTCCTCGCCCGACGCCAGCGGCGACATCTGCTCGAGCTCGGTAAACGAGCCCGTGCGCGGGTCGACTCGGACCGTTGTCAGGCGGTTACGGACCTGAACCTGACCGAGAGCGGGCAGATATACGACGTCCTCGGGGAAAAAGGTAAGCGGGCGAACGGTTCGGGCATCCAGATCAGCGCGTACGGCGGTTCTATAGCGGCCGAGCTCGGCCGCATCCGTGCTCACCTGGAACACGAGATCGGAGTGCGGTCCGAGGTCGAGGTCGGAGAAGACTACCTCGGCAGCCGGTGCAACTGCCGCGAGAACGAGCACGAGTAGACCGTGAATGGCGCACTTGAGCTTCTTCGACATCGTCTTCCCTAGAATGTCGGCCCCCGGGCCAGTTCCTTTATCCCTTTTCGGCCGTAGAGCCGGAGACGGCGCCGGCCAGGAGCAGTGTGAGCTCGGCATCGAGACGATCGAGGCGCTCGAGCATGCGTTCGTAACGGGCGAGAGCTCGGTGAGCGACCATACGCTCGATCTCGGTGAACGGCTCGTCGAGCAGAAGATCGAATTCGGCAGGGCACGTGCGTTCCATGGCGTTCTTCTATAAACTATATGGACGCAGACGATAGTCAGCAAGGCCGATATGGGCCCATCGGAACACGAAATGAATGTAGTATTCCTCGATACCGATACGATTGGAGCGGATATCGCTCTCGAACCGCTCGGAGTGTTCGGTCCGCTCAAATGCTATGGACGTACGAAGCGCGATCAGGGCATCGATCGCATCGCCACCGCCGAAATAGTCGTAACGAACAAAGTGGCAATCGGAGCGGAGGAGATGGAGGCCGCTCCCTCCCTGAAGCTTATCGCACTGACGGCGACCGGAGTGAATAACGTCGACATTGATGCCGCCCGCCGACTCGGCATTGCGGTGGCAAATGTAGCGGGTTATTCGACCTCGAGCGTTGCGCAGCATACCTTCGCCCTGCTCCTGTCGTTACTCGGTCGCATCGCGTACCACGACTCCTTTGTGAAGAACGGCGACTACAGCAGATCGGAGCTCTTCACACACCTCGACGCTCCGTTCACCGAGATCGAGGATAAGCGCTGGGGGATAATCGGCCTCGGTGCCATAGGCCGTGCGGTTGCACAGCGGGCGGAGGCGTTCGGATGCGAGGTGAGTTACTTCAGCGCATCCGGTAAGACCGAGGAGCCGCGCTACCGGCGTCTCGGTCTGCATACACTTCTCGAACGCAGCGACATAGTGTCGGTCCACTGCCCACTTACCGACCGCACCCGTGGATTAATCGGACCGAATGAGCTCGAGAGGATGAAGGCGGAAGCTGTCATTCTCAATCTGGCACGCGGGGGAATAATCGATGAAGCTGCCCTCGTATCGGCGGTTGACGCCGGTCGAATCGCCGGCGCCGCAGTCGACGTCTACGAAACCGAGCCTCCACCGGCATCCTCGCCGCTGCTCAACGCTCGCAGACCGGAACGCCTCGTATTGACCCCGCACACCGCGTGGGCAAGTTACGAGGCACGCGTCCGTCTGATAGAGGAGGTTGCCGCCAATATCCGCGCGTTTCTGGACGGTAAACGGCGAAACCGGGTCGATTAGTCTGTCGGACATATGGGCAGAATTGAATATCGGAAGCGCTTAGCGCGTAATAGCGCACCGCGCGGCGCCCGGAGCGGTGTCTCGTGCCGCGGGAGTACGGCGGGGCGCCTATGGTGATGTATGTGTGCCCGGCTCGCAGCTGCCGGCTTTCAAAGCAGCTCCGCGGCAAGCTCGGCGAGACGACTGCGTTCGCTGCGGTGAAGCGTGACATGTCCGAACAGATCCTGACCTTTGAACGCTTCGATCAGGAAAGAAAGTCCGTTCGAGCTCGCGTCGAGATACGGGCTATCGATCTGGTACGGATCGCCGGTCAGCACGACCTTCGTACCGTCTCCGGCGCGGCTTACGATCGTCTTTATTTCGTGAGGTGAGAGATTCTGCGCTTCATCGATAATGATGTACTGCCCCGGCAGACTCCGGCCTCGAATATAGGAGAGCGCTTCCAGCTCGATAACACGGTTGGAAATGAGCTGATCCACCGTTTTCAGCGTCTGGCGCTTGTGAACACTCGTAATGAACTCCAGGTTGTCGAAAAGCGGCTGCATCCAATGCGATAGCTTCTCGTTCTTCGCGCCGGGAAGATATCCGATATCCTTCCCCAGGGGAATCACAGGCCGGCTGACGAGAACCCTGTTATACCGCTTGTCATCGAGCGTCATCCGCAGCCCCGCAGCGATGGCAAGGAGTGTCTTTCCCGTACCGGCCTTCCCGATCAGCGTAACGAGGCTTACCGATTCGTCGAGGAGGAGCTCGAACGCCATACGCTGCTCGGGGTTCAACGGTCGTACTCCGGCGACAGCCGGCATCTTGTAGTCGACAAAGCGCAATCGGTGCTCCTCGGAGTCGTATCGGGCAATCGCAACGTCGTCGCTACCGCTCCGATGGAGCTGGAAGAAGTGATTCGGGGTACATTCATCATTCCAGGCTACGCTGCCGTCGCTTCGCAGCTCGTCGAGCAGTTCCTCGCTTACATCGAGATCGGTCGAACCGGAGTAGAGCTTGTCGACATTGACCTTCTGCTTCTCATAGTCTACCGCCTTAATGCCGATCGCCGTCGCCTTTATACGGGCGTTAATGTCCTTCGAAACGAAGAACACCTGATTGCCTTCCTGTTGCAGCTGGTACGCTGTAAGGATTATGCGGTTGTCGGCTTTCTCGGGATCGAGATCCGCGGGTGAGGTCGCCGAGTTCGTCAGAACGACCCGGAGCACCGAGCCGTTGTCCATCTTGACACCGTTCTGCAGATTGCCGTGACGTGCAATACTGTCCATGAGCCGAATCGCTCGACGGGCGTTTCGACCCCGTTCGTCGGAGTAGGTCTTGAGACGATCGAGCTCCTCGAGAACCCAGAGCGGAATCACGACCTCGTGGTTGCGAAAACTGAACATCGCGTCGGAACGATGAATGAACACATTTGTGTCGATTACAAAGCACTTATGCACGTGGCGCGCCATGAGCTATCCCTCCGACGGTCGAGACCACGGTGCACGAC
>SLAN01000270.1 GCA_007126865.1 Spirochaetales bacterium
CGAGCTCACCATCACTCCTCCCGAAGACCTCCTCTTCGCCTTCGAGTGTAATCGAAGCCGGCGGAACCGGGTACACGCCGGGGGTTACTGCGCGGGCGAGGAAGCTCACGCGTTGGGTACCGGGGTAGAGCTGTGCGAAGTAGTAGGTGACCAACCCGGGATAGATCCGCTGCTCCGGCTCTATTGAATAGAGCTGCCACCGGCCCGGAGCCCACGCGGCGAATCCCTCTTCGACGTACGTTTCGGTGTCGCCGTACTCAACCTCGCGTGTCCATTCGCGCGCGGTCACTCCGCCGGCCTCCGCGTAACTACCGCTGGTGGTAAGCGATCCGTCCAGCACCTCCATTCCCGAGGCTACGGGAACGCGCAGGAAGGCGCCGAATCGGGTGCGGTCGGAACCGATCGTCGCAGAGACCCGGTATGTGTTTCCCGCGACGAGCTCGTCGGACGGTATCGGGTTGCCTTCGAGATCTTCGATCTCGCGATAGATCGAGAAGCCTTCATCCCGCGCTCGCACGACCTCGCTCGGCAGATCGTAGGAGAGAGTCGCCGAGTAGAAAAGCTTCTGTTCGCCTCTGTTCTCGAAGAGAAGCGGCTGCGGTCTACCGCGTTCGACCTCCGAGAGCGGCGATGCATCGATCTCGAACCGATAGGGAACCGGCGTCTCGTGCAGCGCAGCGACCTCGCCCGAAAAGAGCTCGCGGTCGGATAGCAGCGCTCGTATCTCGATCTGACCGTCGTCTGCGGCTTCATCGAGCGAGGACGCGGCGGCAATCGCCGCCCACATCGTATCGAAGGAGCTCGTCCACGGGCTGCCGGTAGACGCCCGGGTAATCGTTGCGAGCAGGCGGTCGAGTACTATCGACTCAGGCTCGCGAGCGCGATAGGCGAGAAACGCGGCCGCCGAACGAACAACGGTCGAATCGAAGTACGATCGCGCCTCGTACGTTTCGACGAAGTCAACGCTCCTGGTACCTACCTGCAGCAGCGATTGCAGGCGATCGAATGCAGCATTTGCTTCCTGTCGCTGTTTGATGCGCTCGGCGGCAAGCGACAGCAGCGCGTAGCCTCCGACTCCGAGTTTGTCGCCGATTTGCGCGACCGCGCCGATCTCCGCTGAGATGTCGTTCCGCGGTGCCAACGTGGACAGGAGCAGCGCGCCCCATGCGCGTTCGAATGGAGCGGCGCGCTCATCGACTGCGAGTGCGCTCAGGCGCCCGGCGAGCGTGCGCTCGTCGACCGAGCCGCCGGCCCCGTTTCCGGATTGAGTGGGGGCGTCGTGCGCAGGGCCGCCGGCGCCCGACGGGCGATACCCGCTCTCGCGCATCCAGACTACCGCCTGCGCGCCGAGCAGCGTCTGACGTGCCGGCGAAGCGACCGAACTCTCGGTGTATTGCGGCCGGAACACGAAGCCGCCGTCGCGGTGCTGGTAATCGCCGAGGCGGTCGAATAGCCACTCGGCGTAGAGCCTCGCAGTCTCGGCCTCCTCCGCCAGCACGTAGCCGATGCGATCGCCGAGAAGCGCGAACGGCGCTGCACGATAGACCAGCATCTCCAGAGATCGATCGTCATCGATATTCATCCAGCGGCGAAACGGCTCGCGCAGATGGTCGACGCGTAGCCCGGTGAAGCGAAGGTCGAGAGCACCGCTGCCGGGTAGAACCGAGCGCGGCAGCACGAGCGCTTCCTCGGCGCTCGCTCCGCCGTCCAGAGACCCGGCGATCGTAAACGCTTCGCCCGCGGAGTCGGCCGTCACCGGTAGATCGGCATGGAGCCGCTCGTTCAGTACATCACTTTGAACGGTGAAGGCCAGCCGCGCTGTACCCGGTGTTGCGAACGAAAGCATGAAGCGCTGCTCGACCGTCTGTCCGGCGTCGAGCTCGAAGCGGTAGGGCTCTCCGAGAGGGAGGTAGGGCCCGCCGCGATGGGCGTCGGCCGGCTCGACCGCCGGCGCAGGTTCCAGAGTGAGCGGGCGCGCGGCCCCCGGCGACTGACCATCAACCTCCAGAGACACCTCTATCCACTGCGCCTCCTCGGTCCGGTTGGTCAGCACCAGGCCGGCGAAGGCAGTGTCCCGGACCCGCAACGACTGCGGCAACGCTTGCCGAACGGTAATCGGGTTTTCGACCGGCACCTCACGCTCCTGCCGTCCGAAGTATGAGCGCTCGGCGGCGATCGCTGTCAGGCGGTAGACGGTCAGCGAATCGGGCCACTCGAACGAAACGTCGGCGTACCCGTCTGCGCCGGTGATGAGCTCGGGCTCGAACACCGCGAGCGGCCGAAAGTCGGCCCGTTCGTCGAGAGCGACCGCCTCGCCGGGAGCCTCGGCGCCCTTGCCACCGCCGCCGTGCAGCGAATCCGCCTCGTAGACTACCGGGTCGACGAGGAGGTTTCGCGAGTCGGCGCCACGTACGCCGAGAGGGAACCGTGCCGGGCTGTAAAAGCGCTCGATCGGATCGGGGATCCGATAGTCGATGAGATCGAGCACACCGCGGTCGACCCCGAACAGCGTAACCTCCGCGCCCTCCACCGGCCGCCCTTGCGAGGTCACCCGAACGCGCACCTGCGCTTCGGCTCCCGGTCGGTAGACCTCGCGATCCGGTTCGATCTCGATAGCGAGGCGCCGTGGCGACGGATCTATTTCTATTGCGGCGATGCCGAAGAAACCGGTCGGCTTGCCGAGGTCGGGTTCGAAGTAGCTCTGCGGGGGGTCGGCGGTTCGCCCGCTCGCGCTCGAAAGCGCCACGTAGACGACCGGTACGTGTTCGTCGGCGATCTCGACTTCGACCGTGCCCGCCGATCCTTCGATGTCGACGAAGCGGTGGTCGAGAATTCCGTCGCGTTCGATGCTCAGGAGGTAGCGCCCGTCGGGAATCGGAGTTTCGACCACGAGCCCGGCGGTATCACCGACTTCGTAGCGCTCGCGGACGGGGCGAATCGAAATCTCATCGGGCGCCGTCGAGAGTCGGCCGACCCACTGCGCCCCGATCGCGAGGAAGCTCAGCTCGGTCAGCGCGGGGCGCCCCGCTCGATCCTCCGCGGAGACCCGGAGCAGGTAGCGACCGGCATTCTCAGGAGTAAAGGAGGTGATGATGTTTCCACCGCGCATTTCGAGCGTCTCTTGCGAGACGATCTCGTCGACCGTCTCATAGCGCGTATGAATGCGACCGCCGACTCCGCGTTGCTGCACCGCCTCGCGCCTCCGCTCGATCCACTGCACGCGGAGCTCGGCGGTCTCGTCGTAGGAGTCGCCGTCCGGTCGAACGGCGACGACCCGTGCATCGGTCGTCTCGCCCGCTTCGGTGAAACTCATCCACCCGTCGTCGCCGGAGGTGAGCTTCGCTCCGAGATAGAACGCCGCCGGATGCACGAGCGTCGACGCGCGCGATGCGATCTCCTGCCGGGAGGCGTCCTGTATGCGGGCCTCGAGCTCGAACCGGTAGGCCAGCCCGGAGACGCCCTCCGTGTCGGTTTCGATGCCGTGCGAGCTGCGACCGGCGGGATCGAGAACGCCTTCGCCGCGATCGACCACGCGACTGTGCTCGACGATCTGCGGGCCGAATCGGAAAGTTTCCCAGTCGCGCCCCGGTGGGAGGTGGGTGGCCGGGTGTCGCGTCCACGTGTACGACAGCGCGCCGCCGGAGACGGCACCGCCGGCCAGGAACTCCGCCCCGACTGCGAAACGCAGTCGATCGCCGCGGAAGACCGGTCCGGGTGGTGTCGTCACATCGACGGCGAACGCCGCGCGGCGGAAGTGGGCAACCTGAAAGCTGACGCGATGCGGCCATTCCATCTCCGGCCGCGAGTACTCGATGACGTACCACCCGGGGTCGAGGCCTTCGGGCAGCCGAATCGTGGCGTGCCCGCCGCCGCTCGCGCTCGTGTGCCCTTCGATGCGCCCGAACGGCTCGGCTCTCCACCGATCCTCGCCCGCCGTAATCGTATACGCGCCTTCGTACGCCTTGTATTCGCCGGCGGTCAGCGTCCGATCGATGATGCGCACGGCCACCTCTTCTCCCGGGCGGTAGATACCGCGGTCTGTGACGAGGTACGGCACCGGCTCCGGCGTTCCGGCGCGGGCCGGGCCTACGCGGTTGCCGACCCCGTGGCGGTAGGTATTGTGATCGTCGCCCGGGCGAAAGAGGACCCGGTCGTTTCCGTGGATTACCTCCAACTGCAGCCGGTCGCGCCACTCGCCGAGCGACAGCTCGCGCGCGTAGCTCTCCGCCGGCAGATCGATCGCCGCCAGCCCGTCGCCGTCGGTGCGAGCGTGCCACCGCGGTCCGCCCGGTCGCTCGTAATTGGAGAGGGTGACCTGCGCACCGGCGACCGCCTCGCTGCTCTCAAGAGAGCGTACCAGGACGAGCAGCCGGTTGTGTGCGTAACGGGTGGTTACGCCGAGATCGGTGACCTGAAGCTGCAGATCGATCTGCCGGCGCGGGTCGACCCGCCCGTCGTCCCGGCGCGGGGCGAAGTTCCACGAAACACCGACCGAACCGTAGCCGTCCTCGTTGAGATAGTCGCCGAGGTCGACCTGCTCGAAGTGCTTTCTGTTTCGTTCGATGTGATCGAGATCGTACGGTTCGAGTGTATCCGGCGGGAAGCCTGTGAACGGGTCGTCGGTTGCGCCGGCGCGCCATACCCCGGGGAGCGGGTTCTGAAGCTCGAACAGGACGCGCGGCGGAAACTCCGCCTCGTACATTCGCGCGCCGCGATTC
>SLAN01000144.1 GCA_007126865.1 Spirochaetales bacterium
GCGGCCGCGATATCTGCCCCGCGAGGAGGACGGAGATGAGAATTACGGCCGCGAAACAGACCAGCCCCCACAGCGTGTAGTACCACTGGAGCGTCCCCTGATGGTGCAGCAGCTCCTCTACGTAGTTGACGCCGACGATTCGCCAGCCGGTCCGCTCCGAGCTCGCCACCGTGTAGTGCATCGGCTCTGCTTCGTCGCGGACCGTGAAGCCTCCCTGCGCTATGTCCATGACGTCGTCGACGCGCTCGGTGCGCAAGCCGCTGTATATCAGCTGCTGCTGCGGGTGGAAGACGAGCTCACCCGCCGAATCGACGATGAACGTATAACCGCGCGAACCGAGCTCCAGCTGCTGTACCATCTCCTCGATCACACGGAAATTCAGGTCCACGAGAAACACGCCGCGCCGTTGTCCCGATTCGATCATGCGGCTCAAGGTAATGACCCACGGATAGCGGCCGTGCACCACGTTCTGTACGTGCGGTGAGGAGACGACCGGCTCGCCACCGGCCTCTATCGCTTCCCGATACCATCTCGTGTTCGCCGGCTCGACCGCCGGATTCAGCGTGTACGAGTCGTCGTGGAAGATCGGCTCGCCGTCGCGATCGACCAGCAGCATGAGCGCGATATCGTCGCGGGTTCCCTGAACGGAAGCGAGAAGCTCGGCCGCCTGATCCGCCGAGTCGCCACCGGTGCCCTCCTCGATGAACGCCCGGACCTCGCTGTTGCGGACAACTACTTCGGAGATGTCCTGCATGTGATCGATGTAGGTGTCGATGCCTTTCTGGACCTGACCGACGAGCTGGCCGGTGTACTGTTGGGCGACATCGACGAGGGCATCTTCGGCGAGCGTATACGCAACCACCCCCATTAGTGCGACGGTCACGAGTACCACCGCGGAGAAGGCGAGCAGCATGGCCGACTGGATGCTTCTCATACCCGTTCTCCGGCGACGCCGGCGATCGACTTACGGTACCGGGTCGGCGTAACGCCGGCGTATCGCTTGAACATGGCGCTGAAATAGTGCGGATCGCGGTAGCCGACCGCCTCCGCGATCTCGTACATCGGACTCGAAGCGGTACACATGAGCGATTTGGCCGCCTCCATCCGTACCGACGTGAGGTACTCGAGAAAGGTGCGTCCGGTTTCGCGCTTGAATACCTCGCTGAAGTAGCTCGAGCCGGCTCCCACCGCCCGACAGACATCTGCGAGCTGCAGCGACGGGTCGGAGTACCGTGTGTCGATGAACTGTTTTGCGTCCAGGGCGAGCTGACGCGATCGGTCGGCCCGTCGCGCCTCGATCGCATCGTGAATACGACAGGCGACCTCGTCCACCGCGGATTGTGCCTGTTCGAGCGTGCGCGCCTCGAGAATACCGCGAAACGGACTCACATCACGCAGAATTTCATCGCTCTCGATGCTCAAAGCCGAGGCGGCCTGAAGCAGATCGACGAGCAGCCGTACGAGCTCCGTCTGCGCTGCCGAAGCGGTGCGTGCGGCGCCTCGCAGCGTGCGCACGAATGCTTCTATGGCTCGCCTGGTATCCTCGCGGTCGGCGGTTTTCACCGAGAGCGTCACCTCGTCGGTGCCGGGCGAGTCGTTCTCCCCGGTAGCCGACGGGGTAGCCGAGAGGTCGCGGAACTCGGTAACCGACCCGCCGCCCGCCCGGTACCGGTATGAGAGCGCCTCCCGTGCCTGGCGAAACGAGCGCGCGAGGAGTGAGATCCCCTCTACGGGCAGGCCGATGCCGGCGCTGACGGTAAATTCGCCCGCGTCCTTCACCCGGCTTACTGCCGATTCGCAGAACTCCGTCGCTTTGCGCAGCGCGTGTTCCTCCTCGGCGGCGCCGAAAATGGCGGCAAACGGACCGTCACCGGTACGAAACCACGCCGCCGGGGCACACCCCGGGTCTCCGGTAATCGAGGCGAGAATCTCCTCCATCTGCATCGCGTCGATCTCCGGCTGTTCCGGCGTCCGTTCGTCGTTCGGCTGATCGTCGCGATCTATGACCGCGACCGCCAACGCCGGATCGTCGAATGACAAACCGCACAGCTGCAACGACCGTTGTACACGCTGCGTGCGCCGGCCGGTGCGTGTCGATTCTCCACTGACGATCGCATTCAACGTGCGCTCGCGAAAGAGCGGCATGCTCGCTTCCAGCTGTTCCAGTAGAACCTGACGCCGGCGTCGTTCCTCGCAGTCCTCGTCAAGCTGCCCGCGCACGCGATCGAGTACCGCGCGCAGCTCGGCCGGGGTAATGGGCTTCAACAGAAAATCGGTGACATTGTGCCGCACCGCCTGTTGCGCGTAGTCGATCCGGTCGTAGCCGGTGAGGAGTATGACTCGGGTTTCGGGAAAACGTTCCGAAATGCCGCCGGCGAGCTCCAGTCCGTCGACGAACGGCATGCAGATATCGGCGAGAACGACATCGGGCCGGTGTTCTTCGACCGCCCGCATTGTCTCCTGCCCGTCGGCGCATACTGCCACGAGCTCGAATCCGTGCTGTGGCCAGTCGATCCGATCGCGCATCCCTTCCCGGACGGTGGCTTCATCGTCGGCGATTGCTATTCGGTACACCGCGAGCATTGTAGCATGAGCGCTTTCGGCCGTCTGCCGTTTGGCGGCGTGCAGTTTCGCGGTCCGACGTTTGGAAGCCGACTATTTTGAAGCGTGTTGTTCTGCGCCCTTGTCCGACTATCGGTGATACCCGATAATCATCGAGGACGGTGGTGACGATCCGTTCACTGGCGCGACCGACCGCAGGGGCGGGGCTGCTCTCCGACCTGCGCGGTATGCGTGAAATCCAGTACGTGCGCAGGAGGCCTCGATGCTCAAAGGAGTACCATCAATTCTCTCACCCGAACTACTCAAGATCCTCATGGAGATGGGTCACGGTGACGAGCTCTGCATCGGCGACGGGAACTTCCCGGCCGCCGCATATGCGCAGCGACTTGTCAGGCTCGACGGAAACGCGGTTCCCGAGATTCTCGAAGCCGTGCTCCGGTTCTTCCCGCTCGATACGTTCGTGAAGCGACCGGCGGCACTCATGAAGGTCGTCGACAGGAAGGCGGGCGAGCCGCCGATCTGGAAGGAATACGAGGAGATCGTCCGCCGCTACGAGGCCGGCGCCTTTGGTGACGGCTTCGACCACGTCGAGCGGTTCGCCTTCTATGAGAGGGCGAAGCAGGCGTACGCGATTGTCGCTACGAGCGAGACCGCGCTCTACGCGAACATCATTCTGAAGAAGGGCGTGGTGGTCGAGTAGGCCGGCGGTCGCCCACCGCAGACGGGCGCCGACCACGGGGGCTCCGACCACCGGCCGCTATCGCCCGCCGCCGGCGGCGGTCGCCCACCGCCGGCGGTCGTTCGTGCAACCGGGAGTGACTATACTCCCGCTTCGTTCAGCCGTTTCATCTGCTCCTCGCTCAGTGTCAACGCCTCGGCGGCGAGGTTCTCCTCGAGCTGCTTCATGCTGCTTGCCGCCGCGAGCGGAACAACCGGAAAGTCGTGACCGAGCATCCACGCGATAACCACCTGGTTCGCCGTAACACCGAGCTCGTCCGCTACCTCCCGCAGTACCCGGAGGCGCGCCTCGGAATCGGGCCCGTTGTACTGCGGCGAGAAGGTCTTGTCCTCGCGGGCGTACGCCCCGCCGAGAAGCGGCGAATAGGGCAGTAATGGATAGTTCTCGGTGCGGCAGAAGTCGATCAGCTCTTCGCTCGCGGCGAGCTGCGGTTCGAACGTCGTACCGACGCGCGGGCGCAGATAGGAGTAGCGCTGCTGAATGCCGATATAGCTCGGCCTGCGGTCGCGCTCGCTGACGGCGAGCGACTTCTGCAGTCGCCACGCGGTGAAGTTGCTCGCGGCGATGTAGCGAACCTTGCCGGCGTCGACGAGACGCCCGAATGCCTCCAGCGTTTCCTCGATCGGTGTGTTGCGATCGTCCTTGTGCGCGTAGTAGAGATCGATACGATCGATGCCGAGACGTTTCAGGCTCTTATCACACTCCTCGACGATCTGCTCGGCGGTGAGACCGCGCTCGACGCCGGGGTACTCGAAGCCGACTTTCGTCGCGACAACGAGGTCGTCGCGGTTGCCGCGGTCGCGCATCCAGCGGCCGAGCAGTTCCTCGCTCTCGCCGCCGGAGCATCCGTCGACCCAGCGTGCGTAGATGTTCGCGGTGTCGAGGAAGTTGCCGCCGGCCTCGACATATCGGTCGAGCAGCGTTCGGGATGTCTCCTCATCGTCCTTGCTTCCGAAAAACATGGTGCCGAGACAGAGGCGCGAAACCGACAGATCGCTCTGTCCGAGGGTAATATGTTGCATTGTAGTTCCTCCTTCGTGCAGGATGCACCGCACCGCGCGTGCGGTGGTCCGTTATCCGACGTGTGCCCGCTCGAGCGCGCGGTGACCCGTTAACCGACGTGTGCCCGCTCGAGCGCGCGGTAGCGGTCGATCAGCTTCGCCCACTTACCGGATGCGTCCGGATCGGGGGCAACCTCTTCGGTGCCGCCGGCGAAGCGGGCGACCACCTCCTCGTACGTGCAGGCGAGGTTGAAGCGGGCGGCGCTCAGCGCGCATCCGAACGGTGCGGCCACCTCGGCGTTGGCGGCGACACTCACGGTCGCGTCGAACGCGTCGGCAATCGCCTGACGCAGGAACGGGTTCGCCGCGCCGCCGCCGACGACATTGACGCGATCGA
>SLAN01000162.1 GCA_007126865.1 Spirochaetales bacterium
CAATCCACTGGGCACCAGGTGCAACTCCAATTGGATTTTCATTTTCGGGGTCTGACCCTAGTGCAATACCTGTAACATGAGTGCCATGACCAACATCGTCAACTGGGAGAATACTTTCTTCAACAGCATCAAACCAGCTGTAAATCGGGTCAGCGTTGTTGGGATCAACCGGATTATAGCCACGCCATTTTTTCTTTAGCGCTTCATGCTCCCAATGAACACCGGTATCAATAATACCGATAACTACCCCCGTGCCATCGATTCCATATTTATTCCAAACTTCCGGTGCACCGACCAAATCAATATTCCACTCAACGCTACCCATGCTTAGAGTTGATGCATTATCACTAATTTCCGCTTCCTCTAACTCAACCACCGGCTCAATGAGCTCGATTTTAGCGTCGGGCAGGATCTTATCAACCTCCGGACGCTTGGAAATATCCTTTATTATATCTGCTGTGACCCGAGCATAGATAATGTTAACAATGAAAAAGCTCTTATATTCTTCAACTTTTCCTAAGCCTTGTTCGCGTGCCAGGTAAGAAATAAGGTTGCCCTGTGTGCGCTCTGCAGTGTTCTGCAGAGCATTAACAACTGCGGCACGACTTTGCATTTTCTGCTGTTGTGCTGAAGCCCACAGAGGAATTTTTTGCCTGGCCTTTTCCGCTACTCTCGCTGTATCGGTCTGTTCTTTTAGGAGGATGAGAATTTCAATTGGCTCATCATCACTAAATGTTTCTATCGATTCTTTGACTTCAGAAGAAATTTTAGCTTCTGCTATCTCAGCTTTCTCTTCCAGCAAGTAGGAGTTATTGTTGTAATCTTCGATTGCAGTAGTAAAACCAGCTGGTAATAAAACAGCCAATATCAGCAGTACAACCAGCATCATATTTAACATTTTATTACGAAGCACGAACCATCACTCCTTAAATTTTCTTGAGCTATACTTGGTTTTTTAATAAATACTTCATTTAATATCATGGCTGTGCACTAATCGAACACAACATTTCCAACCTGCATTAAATAAAGGTTCGTGTTCGCTCTAAAGAATTATACCTTGAAACACCTCAACAGAATAAATATTTTCATGTGTCAGTTAAAATAGTTTTCTTGATAATTCGGTCGCAATAACAGTCGGCCAGTTTAATAAGCAAGGACCTGCCCAAAATAGCTCTTGAGGCTTTCAGGCAGGTCCTAAGTGGCTATAAGTGTTTGTTAAATTTCTTACTCGACCAGCCATTTTTTTTGATTTTGCTTTCATCAACAACATAATCCTGATCTCAACATTTTAGTTCCAGAAGAAACCAATATTTTCTGATAGGTTCCGCTCGTCTATTTAGCAGAATGCTCAATCCTCTGCTTCATCTACATAAGTAACAATCACATACCTTACAACATGCCCTGCAGAATAACTGCGGTCGTCAACAGTAACAGTATCGCCGGGTTGAAAATCAAATCCATCAAAGCTGACAAAGAAAAACCCATTCTCATCAACTGTTCCAGTTAATACTTCACTTGAACCATCTTCATCACATATAGCCGTAACCTCAGCATCCGAATTTCAATTATGACCATAAACTCCATTCTGTTCCCATTCAACAGTAAAAGTCGGCTGCATATCCCAATTGCTATGTGCTCTGAAAAACTCAATCACGTCGTTGATGATCTGCTCATTTAATTCATGGCCTATTCCTTCATAAGTTACAAACTGAGCATTATTAATTCCCAATTGATCATAAACCTGGATGCTGTTTGCCCATCTTACACTCATATCCTGACCAAACAAATCCCAGATCAGTACGGCATCTTCCTCTTCAAAAGAATCTCTATACTGCGTTGGATCGTTATCATCTTCGGAGCCCATGTAAATGTACTGCGGTACCTGCCGATATGTCTCCAAATTAAAATTAATCCCGGCAATTGTACCAATATCGGCTATGCCCACAGGATACCTCAAAGTTTCCTCGCTCCACTCTTCCGTGGGAAAGGTGGGAATGGCGCCTACTCCTCCCGCTGCTACTGCCTTAATCAAATGGGGATGCAGAATTGTAAAGCGGTTGGAAAACTGCCCGCAGGCGGAATAGCCGTTCATAAATACTTTATCTTCTACAAAAATATCCATATCCGCCAAGCGCACTCTGGCATCTTCGATCATGGCAATCAGCTGCAGGTCAATCCTTTCCAGAGGCCCACCGTCATCAATCATCAATGCTGCCCGGTTCAGGGCATGGGTATAATGGCGCCAGTCGTAACCATACCAATCATCTCGAGGTCTGGGAAAGGTTGGAACCAGCAGCGGTGTGCCCAGCTCATTGGCAATGATCGTTTTCCAGGAGTTAGCAGCCTGGTTATACGCGGATTCGTCATGAACCTGTGGATCGTCATGCTGGGTGCCGGTATTATTTGGCCCAACCATCAAGTGGGTCCCGGGATTATCATAAATATCCTCAGGTATAAAAAGGTAATAAGCGAAGTTAAATCCTTTGCCTGAATCAGCTTCAATCCTGTAAACCGGTGCCTCTCTTACCGGCTCTACCGGCCGGTCAGATACCGGGGTAGAAAACACAACCGGACCACCTTTTAAGTAAACCCAGTAACCGTCCAGAGGATACATAACCTCCATGGCCTGCTGGTCCGGATTAATCAAACTGATTAACTGGTTATACCAGGGCATAAAGTAATCGTTATCTTTTCGCCCGTTGAATGCATTTGGCGCATATACCTGGGTTAGCCCTTTTGATCCGTCATATCGCTCATGGGCCAAAATTGTTTCGTAATCAGCCTGCCTCCCGCAGCTAATCAGGTTCCAACCTTCTGTTAGCTCCTGCCCGGCAAACTCGTATTCAGGCCTCATCTCTTTCCATTTAAAGCCCAGCATGGTCGGCTGCTTCGCTTTTATAAAAACAGCCTGGGCCGGATTAGCCAGTTCAGATTCCACACCTTCACTTGTCCACCTGCCATCTAGAAAAGTTAACCAGGCCTCGATATCAGCATCTTCAACATCAATATTTTCCGTCCAGCGCGGCACTGAAACCAGGTTCCAGCCCTGGTCGAGCCACAGGTGAAAATCGCTTTCCGCTTCCATACCCAGCCACTGTTCAACTTCTGCAACTGAAGGTTGAAAATCACCCACCTTATAGAAAGTAAAGAAATCCGCCTGGTCAACCCCTGTTATATCACTTAAAACCGCAATAACATCCTGCTCACTGATCGGTTCGCGTTCAGATATTTTCTGCCGGAACTCGTTAAGATCATAAAGACCGGCCCGCCCGGCAATAATATGTTCGCTGGGGAAGCCTTCTGAGGTGTGTAAGCCAATTTCCATGGCAATGAGGATCATAGTCCGGTTTCCGGAGGCAGCTTCCTCCGGATAAGCATCGTATGTATCTAGCCACTGGAAAAAGGACTCCCGGTAACTGTCGATTAAGCCGGCAACCGGTGGAAATTCACTGGCAACCTCTCCCGCCAGGTAAGAGGTGTAGAAATTATCCACGACAGCGCTGTCGGCCCCGGATACACTCTCAATGGCCACTTTGAATTCTTCCCTGCTGAAAGGCTCCCCCGCCAAGCCAAAGTTCTGACCCAGGTAAGCCATCAGGTCGTTTATATCCTTCTGACCACCGCTGTGCTCCTTAATAAAGTCATTCAAAGCCAAAATCTGCATATGACTCTGTGCGTAAACCTTAACCGTTCGCTTATTTTCCAGCCCGAACTGCCAGGCCCGCTCCAGAATAAGGTAGTGGATATAGTGCAGGCCCAGCCACCTCTCCTCACCGGTAATTTCCCGCATCAAAGCTGCCTGGTAATAGGTAGGCATCCCTTCCATGATCAGGTCGTGCTCAGCAGCCTGCAGATTAATCGGCTCTCGCCAGATCCAGGCATGGGCCACATGGTGGGGCACATCAGGATGTCTTTCCCTGGTCCAGGCCTGCATCCAGTACTTAAAGCCGACAATTGAATGCAGTTCATCATGATCGGTCACCTTGGTCGTTATAATATAGCGGTTCCCACCGGGCCAGAAACCGAATACACCATTTAAGGACCCCACCGAAGCGGCAGTAAGGTCAATATATGCTTCCATTTCCACTTCCGGTGTCGTTCCATAATCCGGTTCCCAGAATTCTACCAGGCCCCGGTTCTCATAAACAGAATCGAAAACATAAAAAGTATAGGTAATACCGGCAATTTCTTTTTCAACTTGATGTAAAACTGTCCCGATCCGGGTTACATTGGCCAGCATATCTGTATGCCAGTCAGGCGAACCTTCCACCTTGAACCTGTTATCTCCCAGGGGGGTAAAATGCGTGGCTGCCTGCCATCCTGCAGGCAGGTCGTATTCAACATAAACCTCGTCAAAATCAATATTCGGCAGAGCGAAGATCGCCTGGTTAACAAAAAGGCCTTCAGAATCCATGATCCTGATGAAATTACGCTCCATACCACCGACTTCAACCAGGTAGCTGTCGAAATAGTAATAAACGGTTATCTCCGCATGACCATCGGTATGAATATTCCAACCGTAACTTTCTTCATAGACAACCAGATTTTGTCCTTCAGGCCCTTGAGCCGATATATTAAAGGTGTTGCCTAAAAAATCTACATTAAGACCGCTTATTTCTTCCATTGAAAAAACGACAACATGAGGCAAGCTGCCTGCACCGGAAAGATTTGCTTCTACCTG